>NZ_JBFUKD010000222.1:0-5440 GCF_056401005.1 Microvirga sp. P4_G7
CGCCGAGATCATGGGATGGCGGGGCGTGTTCGTGCTCTCGACCGGGATGATGGCAGTGGCCCTGGCTGCGACCCTGATCGGTTTTCGCGGCGCCGTTCCTGGCGGAAAGTTCGACCTGCGCGCCGCCCTGACGCGCTACGGCGAGATTCTCTCGAACCGGCGCGCTCTGTCGCTCTTCACCTTCGTCTTCGTCGAGGCGACGGCGATCTTCGGCATCTTTCCTTATATGGCTCCACTTCTCGAAGAGCGCGGCGGAGGCGGCGCGACGGAGGCCGGCTTCGCGATCGGCGGCTTCGCCATTGGCGGTCTCGTCTATTCGGTCCTCGTCACGTGGATGCTCAGGCGGATGGGCATCGCCCGTATCCTGGCGGTCGGCGGGCTTTTCGCAGCCGCTGCCCTGGTCGCGTTGGGCTTCGCCGCGGACTGGAAGCTCGATGCGCTCGCCATGCTCCTGATGGGCCTCGGCTTCTACATGCTGCACAACACGTTCCAGGCGCAGGTGACGGAGGTTGCGCCGCATGCCCGCGCGTCAGCGGTCGCGCTTCACGCTTTCTCGTTCTTCTGCGGGCAGGCGCTCGGCGTGGTGTTCATGGGGATCGGTCTCCGCTCCGTCGGATTGACCGCGTCGACCGTGATCGCCGCTGTCGTCATCCTCTGTGTCGGGCTGACCGCCTCGTTCGTGCTGTCGCGCCCCGCTCGACCCCACCCCGCGTAGCCTCAGCCGCGTGCGCGATAGGGCGCGACGCCTTGATCGGGCAGCCACAGGTTCTTCGGCATCTCGCCTGTCTGCCAGAATACGTCGATCGGAATGCCGCCGCGCGGGAACCAATAGCCGCCGATGCGCAGGTAACGCGGCTCGAGCAAGTCGGCCAGTCTCTTGCCGATGGCGACAGTGCAATCCTCATGAAACGCGCCGTGGTTGCGGAAGCTGTGGAGATAGAGCTTCAACGATTTCGATTCCACGAGCCAGGGGCCGGGAACGTAGTCGATGACCAGAAGCGCGAAATCGGGCTGGCCGGTGACCGGACAGAGCGAGGTGAACTCCGGACAGGTGAACCGCGCCACGTAATCCGTGTCCTGGTGCGGATTGGGCACTCTGTCGAGCGTCGCCTCTTCCGGGGATTGCGGTTGAGGGCTCGCGTGCCCGAGCTTGAGGTGCGCGTCGGTCATGGGGTCGGTCATGGCAACTGGCCTTTGAATTGGTGTGGCGTCACGGGATAGCGTCCTTGCCCCAATGAGCGTTTCGGTCAATAAGCCCAACGTGACGCTTTTGGCCGCAACTGTGCCAGACCTTCGCCAGCCCTTCGTCTCTAGGAGCCTACTCATGACAGCGATCATCGACGTCCATGCCCGCCAGATCCTCGACAGCCGTGGCAATCCCACCGTCGAAGTGGATGTGACGCTGGAAGATGGCTCGATGGGTCGCGCCGCGGTGCCGTCCGGCGCCTCGACAGGCGCGCATGAAGCCGTCGAACTGCGTGACGGCAACAAGTCCCGGTATCAGGGCAAGGGCGTCCTGAAGGCCATCGAAGCCGTCAACGGAGAGATCCTCGACGCGATCGGCGGCATGGACGCGGAAGATCAGGTTGCCATCGACGAGACCATGATCGAACTCGACGGTACGCCCAACAAGGCACGCCTCGGCGCCAACGCGATCCTGGGCGTTTCGCTCGCCGTCGCCAAGGCTGCCGCCGATGCCGCCGCGTTGCCGCTCTACCGTTATGTCGGCGGTACGCAGGCGCGCGTGCTGCCGGTGCCGATGATGAACATCATCAACGGCGGCGCACACGCGGATAATCCGATCGACTTCCAGGAATTCATGATCCTGCCGGTCGGCGCRCCCAACATCGCCGAAGCGGTGCGCATGGGTTCCGAGGTGTTTCACACGCTCAAGAAGGCCCTGAAGGACGCCGGTCACAACACCAATGTCGGCGACGAAGGCGGTTTCGCTCCCAATCTGCCGAGCGCCGAGGCCGCTCTCGATTTCATCATGAAGTCGATCGAACAGGCCGGCTACAAGCCGGGCAAGGACATGGTGATCGGCCTCGATTGCGCCGCAACCGAATTCTTCAAGAATGGCGCGTATGTCTATGAAGGCGAAGGAAAAAAGCGCAGCCCGCAAGAGCAAGCCGAGTATCTCGCCAAGCTCGCCGCCGCCTATCCCATCGCCTCCATCGAGGACGGCATGTCGGAGGACGATTGGGAGGGCTGGAAGGCCGTCACCGATCTGATCGGCGCCAAATGCCAGCTCGTCGGCGACGATCTCTTCGTCACCAATGTCGAGCGCCTGTCGCAGGGCATCGAGAAGGGTGTCGCCAATTCGCTCCTCGTGAAGGTGAACCAGATCGGCTCGCTCACCGAGACGCTCGCCGCCGTCGAGATGGCCCATCGCGCCGGTTACACGGCCGTGATGTCCCATCGCTCGGGCGAGACGGAGGATTCGACCATCGCCGATCTCGCGGTCGCGACGAATTGCGGACAGATCAAGACGGGTTCGCTCGCGCGCTCCGACCGGTTGGCGAAGTACAACCAGCTCATCCGCATCGAGGAAGAACTCGGCTCGCAGGCACGCTATGCGGGCAGGGCGGCGTTGAAGGCGTTTCGCTGAGGCGACGTGCTGAACGCCACCGCTTTCCAATGAACGAGCCGCTCACTTTTTGCGACGACATGGCGATGACTTATGACGCGTCTCGCCGCCTCTTTGCGCCGGGTGAGCGGCTTTCGTTCGACGAATCCTATCGCCTGGCGCATCTGCCTCTCGTCGTTCCCGGACATGCTGACGTCATCCGCAGCGTTCCCGACCGCGATTACGTCGACGGACGCTATGAGCGACCGCGCCATTCTCTCATCGCGCCCGTCTCCGCCGCGGACCTGATGGCGTCTCCCGTATTTCGGGAGATGGAAGCCGAAATGCGGGCGGCTTCCTTCGCCGCGAAAATCCATTGGGGATTGTGCGAAACGCGCGCGGCCACCCTCCACGCGACCATCGTGAATGGTCTCGTCGAGCGCGACATCGACACCTGCGCAAAAGCTGTCGCCGACGGCTTGCGTTTCATCGATGCGATCACGTTCCGTCTGGGCGGGCCGTTCATCGGCATGAAGAATTTTGGGCGGATCTATTTCCCCGTCTATCCTCAAATCATTCGAGGCGAGGATGCGTTCGCCCTCATTCAGGACGCGTGCGGCGCCCCTCGGACGCGATTCTACGTTGTCGGCTACTACCATCTGACCGACGCGCTCGATGCGCCCGAAACGCACGACCTCGCGCTGCTTCTCGAGAGATGGCGCGGACGGATCATGGCCGAGTTGACGCTCTCCACATTGACCATCCAGGCCACCAACGACGATCTGGCGCTCACAGGCCGGCCGGTGGCTCGGATCGAGCTTGGCGACAGCGTCGCACTCGCCTGAGCGGACAAGGTTGCAGCTCCCGGTGTGAAAGTTTCCCTAACGACAGTGCAACTTGCTTGATCGTCAATGGAACTATATAACGATGCTTTGGTTGCTATTCAGACCAGTTTTGTCGAGGGAATTGCCATGACCGATTTTTTTATCGACGCAGACCGCAGCACGACGTCGCCCAACGACCATTGCGTCGATCTCCTCGCCGCTCGCGACAGGGTCGTGGTCAATCAGAACATTCATGTGACGGCGGCGGGTGCCGGCGCGAACGGCATTCATTCGGACTTGGCGGCAAATGCTGTGACGGTGAGTAGCGGAGCCGCCGTTTCCAGCACGTTGGCGAGCGGCATTTTCCTCAACGGTACAGGCGCAAACGGCTATGGAGCCCATTTCATAACGGTTGATGCCGCAGCAAATGTCAGTGGTGGGCAATATGGTGTGTACGCAGCCGGTAGCCTGAATACTCTGAAAAATTCGGGTGCGATCCGCGGAGCCACTGGCGCGCAAATCGGTACGGGGACAGGCATTGCAAACGAGATCTACCAATCAGGCTCTCTGATCGGAAGCGATGGAGATGGTTTGCGGATCTCCGGGGACGGGATTGTCAACAACACGGGCCTCATTCAGGGATCGATCGCGGGAGTCCTCGTCTTTGGAAATCTTTACGCGGTCATCAACAATTACGGAACGATCATAGGCGGGGTAGCCGGGAGCGTGATTGTTAGCTCCGGCACGTCAGAATCCACAGTCAACAATTTTGGGAGAATTGAAGGGAGGATCGCGSTCAATAGTGCCGATGATGTCTATGAGGGTCGCCTGGGATCGGTGACCGGGTTGGTTTTTCTCGGCAGTGGCAACGACCGGGCCTACGGCGGTGTCGGCGCCGAGAGATTCCAGGGGAGCGGGGGCAACGACACGATCGACGGTGGCGGCGGGCAGGACATCGCCGTGTTTTCCGGTGCGAAGGCGGATTATCACATCACGCTCAACGGCGGTACGGGCGTAACCATTGTCGATACGCGAAACAACAACGACGACACGGATCAGCTCAACAACGTCCGCTTCGCCCAGTTCTCCGACGGGACCGTCACGCTCTACAACACCGCACCCACCGCCGTCGCACTGTCGAAGACCGCGATCGCTGAAAACGCATTGGTGAACACCGTGGTCGCTAACCTGTCGGCCACCGATGCGGACGGGGACGCGCTGACATACAGCCTGCTCGCCGACGGTGGCGGTACGTTCCGCCTCGACGGCGCCAGCCTCGTCCTGCTCAAGCCGCTCGATTACGAGACGCAGGTCCCGCAATCGATCTCGGTGAAAGCAAGGGACGCGTATGGCGGCGAGGCGGTGCAGACCTTTCGGGTCGATGTCGCCAACGTAATCGAGACCACGGGCCTCACGCTGATCGGCACACCGGGCGACGACGTGCGGGTGGGTGAGGCGGGCAACGACCTGATCTTCGGCCTGGGCGGAAACGACATTCTCAAGGGCGAGGGCGGAAACGACATGCTCTACGGCGGACTCGGCAAGGACACCCTGAGCGGTGGATCAGGCGATGACGTGTTCGTGTTCGACAGCCGTCCAAGAAAGGCGACGAATCTCGACACCGTCACCGATTACGCGGTGGCGAACGACATCATCCATCTGGCCAAGAGCGCGTTCACCAAGATCGCCAAAAAGGGCGTTCTGTCGAGCGCCGCGTTCCACATCGGCGACAAGGCAGGCGATCCGAGCGACCGGGTCATCTACAACAAAAACAACGGCGCGCTCCTGTATGACAACGACGGCACCGGCACGCACGCGGCCATCCAGTTCGGGACGTTGGCAAGGAACCTCAAAACGATGTCGCACAAGGAGTTCTACGTAATTTGAGACTTCCACGCGATGTGAGGAACCCCGACGAGGCGAGCGGCGCTACCGTCCTCCCCCGTCATGGCCGGGCTCGTCCCGGCCACCTCGATCGGTATGGCGCGGCGCTTTTCGGAGCGAGGTCACCGGGACAAGCCCGGTGATGACGTGTGGAGGGGCGATGACG
>NZ_JBFUKD010000223.1:0-5412 GCF_056401005.1 Microvirga sp. P4_G7
GAACATCGATGAGATGTCATCACGGTGTCAGGACAACGTGATGAAGTGACTCCATCACAAGACACCTTCGGGGTCAAGCGATTTGTTCTTTATTAAGAACGATACGGATGGGATGGTCGATGATTGTATCACGAAAAAGAACTGAATCGCTCCCATCGGGTACGAAATCCGGCGCGCTAAGGCAATATTCTTCGCAGTGGTGGTCTCGGAGAAGATTGTTCTTCAAATGATCGTTCTTAAAAAAGAACGTTTGGATTGACTTCGGCGCGACTTCCGACCACATTCTTCATGTTCTCGAAGCATCCGTTTCCGAGAACCGCGGTGATTTGAAGAATGCAGCTTGCGCCGCGTGAACAAACGCTAAAGCGCCACGGAGCCGACCGCCTCGTGGTCCCCATCGAAGGATTGACGGTCATGATCGTTCCTCTCATCAACGCCCTCCTGCTCCGTATCGGACGTCGCCGCGCTCGCGGCGCCCGGGAAGATTGTCGCCTCTAGACATTGCGTCGACGACTTCGAACGCAAMGTTTTGCCGCGCGATCGTCGCGGCGTCTGGAGTATTTCGCCATGAAGCACAATGCGCACGTCATCGAAGCTGACGACCTCACCGCGGGTATCGTGGTTCCCGAGCGCGGCGGCTATCGTTTCTTCACCGCCGAGCGTCCCTTCAAGGATCTCGATGGCGTCGTCTTTCGCTCAATGGCCGAGGTCAATCGAGCCGTTCGCGAAAAGCTGCCCCGACGCCGAAGCGCGCGGTTAGCGCATTGATCAATTCAGAGCTTCTCGAACGTCTCACGTCAGCGCGTCGGCATTCGCTGCGAACCGTGCGATTGCAAAGGGAGACAGATCGATGTCGGTCTGTCCCTCGGCAATGAGCTGAGCCGCCGTCTCGCCGATGGCCGCCGAATGTTTGAAGCCATGGCCCGAGCAAGGCGAGAGGACGAGAATGCGTTCGGCGTCGGGGTGCCGATCGATCACAAAAGCCGAATCCGGAGTCACGGTGTAAAGACACGTCACGGCCCGAGCGGCGACCGGGTCAAGGCCGTTCAATCGTCCGGCAACATGCTCGGCGTACATAGCCCGCGATTCTTCAGCATCGACGACGCGCTTCATCGTCTCGGGTTCGACACGATCCCGATATTGCTCGCCGGCTGTCTTGATGGTGCCGCTACCGGGCAGGGAGGGAAACCCGTAGAAAAAGTCCTCAGCCCCGGCTCCGTGCGCCCAAATGAAAACCGGGCCGCTCTCCCACGCCGGCGCGAATTGCGCCTCGACGGGAAACCAGTTCATGAATTGGCGGCGCGGTGTAAGCAACGGTTGAAATGGCCCGCCGAGCAGCGCGGGGGCCCATGCACCAGCTGCGACGATCACGTGCTCGGCGTAAATGGTCTCGTCATCCGTTGCGATAGCAACGCCGCTTTCCATCTGATCGATGTTGCGCACTGTGGTTCCCAGCCGTGTCACACCACCAAGCTCTAGTCCGCGCTTAAGTTGCGCAGAGATGCATGCCTCCGGGCGAACGTAGCCACCACCGGGTTCGAAATAGCCGATCTCGTCTTCCCGCGGCGAGAATTGCGGATAGCGTGCGTGGATCTCAGCGGGATCGATGATCTCGTGCGGGATTCCGAAGCGCTCTGCAGTATCGCATGTCCGTTTCAGAAAGCCTTTTCGCAGTCCGTTGTCGCGACCTTCGCTTTGCGGCGCGATGACGAGGCAACCGCACTGAATCAAAAGACTTTCGCCGGTCTCGGCTTCGAGCTCACGCCAAATGTCGTGAGCTCGAAGGGCAAACGGGACATAGGCCTCACCCTCGCCGATGCCTTGACGGGTGATCCGCGTTTCGCCGTGGGTCGACCCCTGGTCATGCGGCGGTACGAACCGGTCGATGCCGACGACGYGGATTCCGCGTTTCGCCAATTGATAGAACGCCGCTGCGCCCATCGCTCCAAGGCCCACGACGGCGACATCAAATGAACGGCTGGGTGGCTTCATTGCGTATTCTCCCGGATGTCAGGCAACATCCTATCAGACCTCGGAGACGGCCGAACAGCCCATCAGCCGGGAAGCAATGAAGCACCCATTCTCGTGGCCGCGCGAGGCGACCCCGATGATGTTGGTTGCCTCTGCGTAGCCTTGGAATGAAAGCACACTACGCGTCAGTGGGCGATCAGGATGGGGTATTCGGATGCGGCGAGGACGTCTCGCGTTGCGCCGCCCATGATCCATTCTCGCGCACGGGAATGACCGTAACCGCCCATGACAATGAGATCCGCCGACATGCGCCGGGCCTGATCGAGGATGACGGCGCCGACGCTGCGACCCTCGCTTTCGACAAGATTGATTTCGACGGCAGTCCCATAGCGACCTAGGTGACGTGCGATGTCCGCCGCCGGAGCATTGCGGATCCCGTCGGTTTCGCTTCTGGGGTCGACGAGGAGGATGCCCGTTCGCGTGGCCTTGC
Source organism: Microvirga sp. P4_G7 (assembly GCF_056401005.1). Classification (NCBI taxonomy): domain Bacteria; kingdom Pseudomonadati; phylum Pseudomonadota; class Alphaproteobacteria; order Hyphomicrobiales; family Methylobacteriaceae; genus Microvirga; species Microvirga sp. P4_G7. The sequence goes on from NZ_JBFUKD010000223.1 coordinate 2,462, forward strand.
GAATGATCGGCGTGGCTTCCGCAACAGCGCGCGCCGCCTCGCGCGAATCGCGCCAGCAAACGAGAACGCGGCGGATGGCGTCCGCGGGCTGCTTGTTCGGGGGCACGACGAGCACGCCGCGGCCGCTTCCAAAAAGTACCGCCTCGAATAGGTCGTCCCAATTGAGCTTCGGCTCGTCGCGATATGGTTGGCCGATGACGAATAGATCGCCGCATCGCGCGTCCGAGACGACGCGGCTCGATAGCAAGCCTGGGAGGTCTTCGATCCGCCGAACCTCGTTCGAAACTCCGAGCTTGCCGAAGCGCTCGACAAACTTCTGTTCGATCTGGTTCCCCCGCTGGCGCGTGTCCTCCTGAATCTGAACGAGGAGGCCCGCAGCCGCTGCCCCGCCGTCCATGGGCGCATAGGCGGCGTAGTCGGGAAGGGGGTTCGTGAACAACCCCGTGATATGAGACTGCAGAACCGACGCGATCGCCTCCGCCGTGCGCAGACGTGTCTCGTCTTCCGACGTCCCGTCCAAATGCACCAAGATATCTTTCATGATTCAACGTCTCCGCAATCGACCGGATCAACCGGCATCACGGACATAAATGGATCACGGCGGATGATTGGCGACCACTGTGCGCGATACAGCTAAGGTCAGTGGGCGGCGCATGGCTGCATGGCTCGCCGAGATACGCTGCGGACTGAGGTTTGATCGAAAATCAGACGCCACCGACTGAGCCGGTGGCGTTTGAAAGGTCGTCCGTTCAGCGGCCGACGAAGGGGGGGAGAACGTCGCTGCCGAAGCGATCGGAGTTCGAGCGTGGAGCCCCCATCCCGCCGGAGACATAGTTCGGACCATTTCGCTCGGACAGGGAGATCGGGCCCGGGTCGAGGAAACTGCGCTCTTGGGGATCGGTCACCGAAGATTTCGCAGCTTGAGCCACGGCGCGCGGATTCTTTGCCTTGGTCTGAGCCGCTGCCGCGGTCACGGCGAGAATGCTCAGTGCAGTTGCCGTAACGATACAAAGGCCGTTTGCTTTAATCTGGTCGAACATGAATGCCCCTTCTGAATATTGCCTGATCCTTAAACGACGGTCCGTCCGCCGCCATCCGGATTCAACCCGAGATCTTTTCAGGTGATATACTGATACGCGAGAGGTGAATAGAGCGTTTACGAAGATAAACCCTCTCTTTGACCTTGATCATTTCGACTTCTGGTTCGACAGTGAAGCTGCACAAGTCGATGTTGGGAAACTTTGTTTCACGAAGCTCCTGAACCTGTACAGTAAAGCGTGTTGTTGCACGCTCCAACGCGAAGAGCCGAGTACGATGGAGCGGCGTTCCGCTTTCCGAGTTTACCTGTTTGCGGTCTGCTGCGTGGCCGGCCTCGTCGGCTGCTCCCGTCCCGAGGGCCTGATGAAGCCTGTGCTGACGGCGGGCTCCGAGGGGACAGTCGTCCCTGTTCTCGTGGCAACGACACGCCGTCCGACGGCGGACGCGGGCATCTTGTTCACTGGCGAGCGTGGGAGCAGGTTATCGTTTGCTCAGATCGACGTTTCCGTCCCGCCGGGACATAAATCCGGTGAGATCGAGTGGCCGGATCGGAACCCGGGCGATCCATCGAAAAACTTCGTGACCACAAGTGTCGCGTCTTACGATCGTAAGGCATTCGTTGCACAGGTGAGAAAACTCGCGCCCAGCAGAGGCCGCCGAGTGATGGTGTTCATCCACGGCTACAACAACCGCTTCGACGACGCGGTCTATCGATTTGCGCAAATCTCGTACGACGCGAAAACGCCGGCTGTTCCCGTTCTCTTTACCTGGCCCTCACGCGGGCAATTGCTCGCCTATCCGTACGATCGCGAGAGCGCGACCTACTCTCGTGATGCGTTGGAGGCCCTGCTGCGAGATCTCGCGACCGATCCGAGCATTCAAGAAGTGAATGTGTTGGCGCATTCCATGGGAAATTGGGTGACGCTCGAGGCGCTTCGCCAGTTGGCTATTCGCAATGGCGAGATTCCGCGCAAGATTTCCAACGTCATGCTTGCCGCACCGGACGTGGATGTCGATGTCGCGCGCACTCAGGTCGCAGGGATGGGACACCGACTACCTCGCATTACGCTGTTTGTTTCGCAGGATGATCGCGCACTTGGAATATCGCGAGCGATCTCGGGCAGTACGGCGCGTCTCGGCGCCATCGATCCCGCGCAGGAACCCTACCGATCTGCGATCGAGGCGAGCCATATCAACGTGATCGATCTGACTGCTGTCAAAGCGGGCGATTCACTCAATCACGGGAAATTCGCAGAATCGCCGGAAGTCGTGCAGTTCATCGGCGCGCAATTGGCGTCCGGTCAGACTCTCGACGGCAAGCAGGCAGGCCTTGGTGAGCATATTGGGCTCGCCATTACGGGAGCCGCCGCAAAAGTCGGCGTCGCTGCGAGCGTCATCGTTACCGCCCCGATCGCCRTCATCGATCCCGCCAGCCGAGACGGTCTCGGCCAGCGCCTTGAATCACTCGCTCCGGCTGGCGACACCGGCGCCGAATTGGCACCGATCGAAACCACACAGGCCAGCGACGGCGTGCTGGCACCCCAGCGCAAGAAGCGCTGAGCATTTCTCTCACGCCGCAAGCGCTTCACTCTCATATCCCACCGCCAATAGCGCTTCGGTAATCTCATGAGCGTTGGCCGTGGAGCGCACGCGGATTTCCTGTGCCGGCAGATCGGTTTCAATTTCCGCTTTCGTATCGAGGGCTTTCACCGCCGTCGTGATCGTCGACGCGCAATGACCGCATGACATTCTCGGAATGCTGAAGCGAAGCATTATTGGTCCTTTCCATCGTTGGAATTTTGACGATGAACCTTCCCACGGTAGGAGGGTCAAGCGACTTATTCGGAGGCGAAGGTCTTGACCTTCCCATCGTTGGAAGCCCCAGATGGTGCCGGTCGACAATTCCACAGGAC
>NZ_JBFUKD010000224.1:0-5410 GCF_056401005.1 Microvirga sp. P4_G7
CGGATACCATTCTCGATCTGCTTGGCGACGGGTTCGTCGTCTTTGACGAGGATTGCCGCGTCGTGAAGATCAGCCGCGCGGCCTTACATTATGACGGCCGTGAGGAGCATGAGATCCTCGGACGCACGCATTGGGAGGCGTGGCCGACATCGGCGGGCTCGCCGCTCGAAGCAGCCTATGCGCGCGTTCTGGCCGAGCACGTTCCGGTGACCATGGAGCGCCGCTATCTCGGCTTTGGAAAGGATCGCTGGCTCGACCTGCGCATTTGCCCGATCCCGGGTGGCATCGTCAGCTTCTACCGGGACGTGACCGAGCGCAAACAGGCGGAGGAGGCCTTGCGCGCCAGCGAGGAACGCTTCCGCGCCCTGGTGGAGGCAGTTCCTCACCAGGTTTGGGAGACCGGGCCCGACKGCCACGTGGAATGGTTCAATGGGCGGTTCTTCGCGTTCACGGGGGCGAGTGTCGATCAACTGCGGGAAAGCGCGTGGGTGGACGTGATCCATCCGGATGACTACCCGCGTGTCGGCAAAGCGTGGCACAGCGCACTTGAGCATGGCCACGTCTTCGATTGCGAAGTTCGCCTGCTGCGGGCGAGAGATCGCGTCTACCGGTGGTGTTTGTCGACGGCCGTTCCCGTGCACGACGCCGAGGGACACGTCGTCCGGTGGATTGGAACCAACACGGACATTCACGACCAAAAAGGAACGGCGACGGAACTCGCTCATCTCAACGCGGAACTCGAAGAGCAAGTGGAGGAGCGCACACGCGATCGCGATCGGATGTGGCGCTTGTCGTCCGATCTCATGCTCGTGGTGGATTTCGAGGGACGGATCGTCGCGGCAAACCCCGCTTGGACTGCGGTGATGGGATGGGATGCGAGCGAACTCCTCGGTTTGCGTTTTCAGGACCTCGAGCATCCGGACGATTTCGATGCCGCCTGCAGCGCCTCGGACTGGGAGCGATCCGGCACGCTTCGGTTCGAGCTTCGCATGAGGCACAAGGACGAATCGCATCGCTGGATTTCTTGGACCGCGGTTCCCGAAGAAGGATTCATTCACGGCGTCGGACGCGACATCACGGCGGAAAAGGAAGCGGCGGAGGCGCTTCGGAAGGCGGAAGAAGCTCTGCGTCAATCGCAAAAGATGGAGGCCGTCGGGCAGCTCACGGGTGGCATCGCGCACGACTTCAACAATCTGCTCACGGGCGTGATCGGGAGCCTCGATCTCATCCGAACCCGCCTCGCGCAGGGACGGGTGAACGATGTCGGTCGCTACATCGAGGCCGCATTGTCGTCGGCGAACCGCGTTGCCGCTCTGACTCACAGGCTCCTCGCGTTCTCGCGGCGGCAACCGCTCGATCCGAAGCCTGTCAGCGCAAACACTCTCATCGCTTCGATGGACGAGCTGTTCCGTCGCACGGCCAGCGAAGCCATTCGCTTCGAGCAGGATTTGGCGGACGATTTATGGATGACGCTGTGCGATCCCAACCAACTCGAGAATGCGTTGCTCAATCTCGTGATCAACGCGCGTGACGCCACAACACACGGCGGGACGATCAGGATCGCCACCACCAACGCCGTTCTCGACGAAGCCTACGTGGCGACTCAAAGCGAGGTCGTGCCTGGACAATACGTCTGCATCTCCGTCATCGATACCGGAACCGGCATGTCGTCCGACGTGCTTCAGAAAGCATTCGAGCCGTTCTTCACGACCAAGCCGATAGGGCAGGGAACCGGTCTCGGACTCTCCATGGTGTACGGCTTCGTCAATCAATCCGGCGGTCACGTGCGCATCGCATCCGAGGCCGGCAAAGGCACGACAGTCGCGATATTCCTCCCACGCTCGTTCGACGAGGATGAACCGACGAACGATCCGACCGTGTATGCAAGCGGCGTCCGCGGACAGGCCGGCAAGACAGTGCTGGTCGTGGAGGACGAAACGGTCGTTCGCGAACTCATCGTGGAAATGTTGCACGACAGCGGCTACCGCGTTCTGCAAGCCGCCGACGGTCCCGAAGGTCTTCGCCTGCTGCAATCGAAGCAGGCGATCGATCTGCTTCTGTCGGATGTCGGTCTGCCGGGATTGAACGGGCGACAGCTCGCCGACGCTGTGCGGCAGGGACGCCCCGAATTGAAGGTGCTGTTCATGACGGGCTACGTGGAGAATGCGCTTCTGAAGAGCGGATTGCTCGGTCCGAGCATGGAAGTGATCGTCAAGCCGTTCACATTGGAAGGGCTGGCAGAGAAGATCGAAGCGATGATCTTCTCCAAGTGAATCCTCAAGCTCCGCGATCTGGATCGCGGAGCCCAAGTGGCGCAGTCGTCATGCGACGACAACGGTGGAGCGCCGAAGTCCCATGAACTGCAATTCGGCATACATGACGACGACGGCGGCCTGCGCAATGACGAACGCGTAGCCGGCGCTGGTGGGGTGAACCCAGCCGCTCATGAGGAGCAACGCGCTGTCGATCGCCCACAGCACGTTGCCGAGGATCACGGCCCAAGCCCCCATGCGCGGCAGGGCAGGGCGCGTCGCCAGATAGGCCAGAAGAGCCGCATAGGGCAGGAGGATGAGACCCGATATGCGCAGCAACGTCCCCGGAAGCCCGAGCATCGGTTCCAGCAACCCGGCTCCCAACATCATGAACAATCCGCAAGCGCCGCTCGTCGCAGCGTCGGCAAGCAGGGCCTGGCGAAGGAGAGGGGAGGGAATGATCGACATGATTCTATCTCCTGTAGGTCGGTTGGGGCTGTTCACGAACGCCTGATGCATCCATTGCCCGGCAGCATCCTTCGCGATTGCGGGTTCGCGGTCGATTACGTGGGAGGTAATTGGATCGACGCGGCGAGCTGCGGTATCGTTTCCTCATGACACCGAACCCAAGACCGATCGGCGAGCATCTGCGCGAATGGCGCCAACGTCGCCGCCTCAGCCAACTCGACTTGGCGGGCGACGCCGAAATATCGACGCGTCATTTGAGCTTTCTCGAAACCGGACGCTCCACGCCCAGCCGCGAGATGGTTCTCCACCTCGCCGAGCACCTCGATATCCCACTGCGCGAACGCAACCAGTTGCTCGTCGCTGCGGGCTATGCGCCGGTCTTTCGCGAGCGGTCCCTCGACGATCCGGCATTGGCGGCTGCGCGCAGAGCGGTCGATCTCGTCCTGAGCGGGCATGAGCCCTATCCCGCGCTCGCGGTGGATCGTCATTGGAACATGGTCGCGCACAATGCCGTCCTGCCACTTCTTTTTGCCGGGCTCGATCCAGCGCTCCTTGCGCCGCCGGTGAACGTACTTCGCCTGAGTCTACATCCGCAGGGTCTCGCACCGCAGATCCGCAATCTCGCCGAATGGCGGGCGCATCTCTTCGCGCGCCTGCGCAGGCAAATCGACAACTCCGCCGATCCGGTGCTCGCCAGCCTCATGGAGGAGCTGCGTGCCTATCCGGAACCGAAAGGCACCAAGCCGATCCTGGAGGATTTCGGCGGTGTCGTCGTCCCGCTGCGCCTGAGTCTCGGCGAGGCGACCCTCTCGTTGATCAGCACCACGACGCTCTTCGGCACGCCGCTCGACGTCAGCTTGTCCGAAATCGCGTTGGAAACCTTCTTTCCCGCCGATGCCGTGACAGGGGAGATCTTGCGAGGGCTGGCAACGAAGGCGCCGCCGGGCTGATCTTCCGCCGGCCTCTTAATCCTCCGTCAACCATACTGCGCGATAACGAAAGCGAGCTGGACGCCGAAGCGGGGGTCCGAGGCAGTTTGAGTTGGGTGAGAGTCGCGTGCGTTTTCGGCCTCGTCGATCGCGAATGAAATGGATCTGCGCCACCGCCGCACCCTGGGTGATTGCTGGCGGCATGCTCGTTTCGTTCACGGCCTCGGCCAGCAACGATGCTCGTTCCGGTGTGAGCGTATCCAATCGCAGCGCCGTCGCCTTTCTCGTCGAGGCGGACAATCTCGTACCGCTCGCAGGCACCGCCGCCGATGTGGGGCGCTGGAGCCTGAGCAGCGCCATTCTCAGAAACATTCCGCGCTTCGATCTGCCGGACRTGAGCCGGTCGACCAGTGTGCCTTTGCGTGACGAACGCAAAGCCGGCGTCTCGACCTATCCGAGCGTCGATCGGTCCGGCAAGGGCAATCCTGTCGTCGCGCGTGGACCATCTCTCTCGCGACAGGCAAAGGCAGCAGGGTCTCATTTCGGCCCGGCGGGAACACGGGTGTTCTTCAGCCGGGACGAACGCCTCTTGCCGCCCACCATTCTCATGCAGGGAAAAGTCGAGGGTCCATCCCTAGAGCCCGAGACGTTCGAGCCTTGGCAGGCACCGGAACTGACGACGACTCGTCAAGCGACGTCGATCCAATCCCCGGCCGCTGCCGCAGCCGGTTCCACGGGCGCCGCAGCCAGCTCGCGGACGCCAGGCGTCTATCGTGCTATCGCACTGTCCTCGACGACGCCGGCACCAGCGGATGCAACGCCCATGGAGATCGCGGCAGCGCCGGTCTCCAAACTCGACCGGCACGGCCGCGCCGACACGTCCATCGTCGCCAAATCCGACGACGAAGAGCGTCCGCGATACGCCGAGCTGATCGACCCTGACAATCTCAGCAAGGAACAGCGCTGCCTGGCGGAGGCCGTTTATTTCGAAGCGCGCAGCGAGCCCGAGGCGGGCCAGGCCGCCGTCGCCCAGGTGGTGCTCAACCGTATGAAGAGCGGTCTCTATCCGGCCTCGATCTGCGGCGTGGTGTACCAGAACCGGCACCGCCATCTCGCCTGCCAGTTCACCTTCGCCTGCGAAGGCAAGGCGCTTCGGGTCAACGAGACGGATTCGTGGGAAATGGCGAAGCGCGTCGCGAGTGAAGTGCTCGAAGGACGAACCTATCTGGCCGAAGTGGGAAATTCGACGCATTACCATGCGGACTACGTCAAGCCTTACTGGGCGCGGCGGTTGAAGAAAATGGACGTGATCGGACGGCACATCTTCTACAAATTGAGGCCCGGTCAGACCTGATCGCAAGCATGGGAACCGAGCCTCATTCCGAGGAGCGACGCAGTGGCGTCTCGGATGCGGGGCGTCTTCGGCGGTCTGTGGACGAGCCTTCGAGACGCCGCTTCGGGGCTCCTCAGGATGAGGGCGGTTCTCGTTTTACCGGTCAAGTCCGACCGAGTTGGAGCGAGACTCGTTCGATCACAATATTGCATACCTTCGTCGCCAAACTTTCAATATTGCGGCCTTTGAACTTGGTCTAGTCTCTGCGGCTTCCGACTCAGGGCCGTATCCATGTCCGCACCAATTGCCCGTTCCCGCGTTGCTCCCGAAATCGTCGTTCTCTCAGGGTGTCTGATCGCTCTGATCACGTTCGGCCCTCGGGCGTCGGCGGGGCTTTTCCAGCTCCCGATGACGGCGGAATATGGGTG
>NZ_JBFUKD010000225.1:0-5361 GCF_056401005.1 Microvirga sp. P4_G7
GAATCAGGGTGCGGCAAATCAACGACCGGACGGCTGATCCTGCGCCTGATCGAAGCGACTGGCGGCGAAGTTCGTTTCGAGGGAAAGGACGTGCTGACGCTGCCGCCGGATGAGATGCGAGAACTTCGCCGTTCCATGCAGATCGTATTTCAGGATCCGTTTGGAGCGCTCAATCCACGAATGACGGTCGAAGATATCGTCCTCGAACCGCTTTACGTCCAAGGGGCACGTCGCGGTCCCGAGCTTCGTCGCGAGGCCCGGCGGCTCATGGATCTCGTCGGTTTGCCATCGGCTCATGTCACCCGCTATCCGCATGAATTTTCAGGCGGCCAGCGTCAGCGCATCGGCATCGCGCGGGCCATTGCGCCGCGACCAAAATTCATCGTCTGCGACGAAGCCGTGTCGGCACTCGATGTCTCCGTGCAGGGACAGATCGTCAATCTTCTGCAGGATCTACAGGCCGAGTTCGGGTTGTCGTATCTGTTCATCGCGCACGATCTCGCGGTGGTGAAGCACATCTCCGATCGCGTCGCCGTCATGTATCTCGGCCGCATCGTGGAGATCGCGGACAAGAAGGCGCTCTATGCATCGCCTCGCCACCCCTATACGCAAGCTCTGCTCGCGGCGATTCCGGTCCGCCATCCGCGGTTGCGGCAAACCCGTAAGCGCCTTTCCGGCGATATGCCGAYGGCACTCGATCCACCGCCGGGGTGCCGGTTTCATAGGCGCTGTCCGCTCGCACAACCGATCTGCGCGATCGAGGTTCCACCTCTTCGTGCCATCGCGCCGGGCCAGTCGGTCGCCTGCCACTTCGCCGAGCAAACCGGATCCACAAACTCGTGATGGGAGAGGCTATCCATGCGCATCGTCAGCGTCGAACCGGTCTTGCTCAAAGGTGAGGAGACTTACCGGGCCACCTCCGGCAGTGAGGAGGCAACGGACAATGGCGATTGGCAGTTGTTGATCCGCATTGCGACCGACGAGGGCATCGAGGCTTGGGCCGATGTGGAGACACTTGGGCCACCGGCAGTCGCCATCATCGCGGGTCCCGGCATGTCGATCATGGGCTTCAAGTCGCTCTCCGAGCTCTTGGTGGGCGAAAACCCGCTCGAAGTGGAACGCCTCTGGGACAAACTCTACGTCGGCAGTGCATATTATGGGCGACGTGGCATCGTGATGCAGTGCATCTCGGCCATCGACAATTGTCTCTGGTCGATCCGCGCTCAGGCCGCGGGCGTGCCGCTGTCGACCCTTCTCGGAGGCCGTCGCAGAGACCGCGTTCTCGCGTATGCCTCGACCCTGTTTCGGGACACGCCGGAAGGCATGGCCGCAGCGGTGCGCGATTACATCGCTCACGGGTTTCAGGCGGTCAAGTTCGGATGGGGCGTCTTCGGCGAAGATCCGGCCCGCGATCAGGAACTGGTGGCGGCGGCCCGTGAGGCGCTCGGCCCCGATCGCACGCTCCTTGTCGATCCGGGATGGTATCCGGTCGGGTGGTCGAAACCCGGTCCTATGCGCAGCCGCCGAGAGAATCTCGCTCTTTGCGATTGGCTCGCCGATTACCAAGTCGGTTGGGTGGAAGACTTCATTCATCCCGAGCGCTTCGACGAATACGCGCATGTGCGCGAGCGCAGCCCCGTGCCGGTTGCCGCGGGCGAGCAGGTGGCGACGATCTGGGAATTTGAGCGCTTCATCCGGGAAGGGTGCGTCGATATCATCCAACCCGATTTGTCTCGCTGCGGGGGGCTCAGTGTCGCTCGGCAAGTCGCGCAGTTGGCAGAGGAAGCGGGCATCGACCTCGTTCCTCATTCCTGGCTCACGCATCTGCTCACGGGCTACAGCTTGCAACTGATCGCGACGCTGCCGCGCGCCCGCTTCGTGGAGTTCAACGTCAGCCAGAGCGCTCTGACCAAAGGCGTGACTCGCGGTGTTCCATTGCGGCTCGAGGCCGACGGCACGGTGCTGATCCCCGACCTTCCGGGGATCGGCATCGACGTCGATCTCGACTTCATCCAAGCACACCGCGTCAACTGAGGGAGGGCAAAATGGAACGCCGCATCGTTCGACCGCGTGAACTGGATTTCGACACACCCGGTCGTCGCGACTATTACGTGGCCCTCGAGCATGACTCGATCTGGGGGGATCATCTCATTCCGTTGACGGTGTTCGTGGGGCGGGATGCGCAGCCCGGTCGCGGTCTCGTGGCTTTCGGCTCCAACCATGGCAACGAGTATGAGGGGCCGGTCGCAATCCGCCACGTGATGCGCGACTTCGATGTTTCGGACGTCTCCGGACGGATCATCCTCGTTCCGATTCTCAATGTCGCCGCCTTTCGCGCCGGCGCGCGCGACTCCCTGCTCGACGATCGCGTCAACTTGAATCGCGCCTTCGTCGACGAGGCCGGGCGACGGCCTGGACTCGGGGGCATCACGCATCGCATCGCGGCGTTCGTGCGCGAGTTCATCTGGTCGCAGGTCCATGTCGTCATCGATTTGCATGCGGGCGGGCTTGTCGGCCAGTTTGAACTCTGCACGAGCTACCATCCCCTGTCGGATCCCGAACAAAGCCGGTTGGTGGAGGAAACCGCCCGGTGGTTCGGGGTGCCACTGGTAATCACCTACCAGAACGAAACGCCTGGATTGCTGTCGAGCGAAGCGGAACGTCTCGGAAAGATCACCATCGGTTCCGAGCTCGGGTTCGGATGCTCCGTCAACATGGACGGCGTGCGCTATGCGCGGCAGGGCGTCCGCGCGGCGGCCATTCACCACGGTCAGATGGCGGGCAACATCGAGAAAATCGGCCACCACGCAAACGGAACACAGAGAACAGCCTCGATGGTCGATCGAGATTGCTTCACGGTTGCGCCGTTCGCCGGGCATTACGAGCCACTGGTCCGCTGTGGCGCGGCCGTCGAGCGAGGAACCGTTGTCGGCTGGCTTCACGATTTCGATCGCATCGATCTCGACCCTTGGCCCGCGCGTGCCGGCGTATCGGGCATCGTCATCGCGCAGGCGTGGTCGGCGCCCGTGCTGCAAGGGCAGCATATCGTCGTCACAGGCCGCGAGACCTGACGCCTCGGACGTTACCGAGCGCCCGCAGCTCGCAGCATTGTGGCGATCGCCGTATAGCCCCGTCGCGTCGCGTGCTGAAGCGGCCTTACACCATCGCGGTCGGCGAGATCGGGGGATGCACCCGCGGCAAGCAGAAGACGAACGATGTCCTGGTGCGCCGGGCCACCGTCGCTCAGGATGATCGCCTCGAGCAACGCGGTCCAGCCGAGCTTGTTGACGTGATCGACATCGACGCCAGCGACGATCAGCGTTTTCACGACATCGACGTGACCGCGTTCCGCTGCCGGGATGAGTGCAGTGCCGCCGAAGCGGTTTGTGCTCTTGAGATCCGCCCCATGCGCCAAAGTGAGTTTCAGGATTTCGAGGCGTCCTTCCGCCCCGGCGAGGAGATAAGCGCTGTCCTGCTTCGCATCCTTCGCGTTGACGTCCGCTCCTGCCTGGATCAGAGCCTTCGCGATCTCGATCCGGTTCAGCTCGGTCGCCAGCAGGAGAGGCGTCCGCCCTTGATTGTCGCGCGCCTCGAGGTTGGGCTGGGCTTCGAGTGCGCGTGTGACATCGACAAAATTGCCCATGGCGACAGCGGTATGGAGAGCATCGGCTTGCGCTGAGGATGTCATCAGACCAAGTACCAGAATGAGAAAACAGGCGGCATGTCGCATGATCTCCTCCGAACGGCGCGCAGCTGCAATATCAGCGTTGGGCCTTGAGACGATAGAGCGCGTCGAGAGCCTCGCGCGGCGTCATTTGATCCGGGTCTATCGTGTCGAGCGCATCGCGTAACGCATCTGTCTCGACCTTCGGTGGTTCGACGCGGACGGGAGCGGCGAACAAGGGAAGGTCTTCAAACAGATTCCGCTTCGGCCGCTCGCGATCGGAGCTTTCGAGTTCGCTCAGGATAACCTTGGCGCGTTCGACGACCGGTTTCGGCAGCCCGGCGAGGCGCGCGACCTGCAGGCCATAGGAGCGGTCGGCAGCCCCCGGAACGACTTCATGAAGGAACACCACGTCGCCGTTCCACTCGGTCACCTTCAAGGTCGCGTTCGACACGCGGGCAAGGCGTTCGGACAAGGCGGTCAACTCGTGAAAATGCGTTGCGAACAAAGCGCGGCAGCGATTGGCTTCATGCAGATGTTCGATCGTCGCCCATGCGATCGAAAGCCCGTCGAAAGTCGCAGTTCCACGTCCGATCTCGTCGAGGATGACCAGTGAATGCGGCGTCGCCTGATTGAGGATGGCGGCCGTCTCGACCATTTCGACCATGAAGGTCGAACGACCGCGCGCAAGATCGTCGGCGGCGCCGACCCGCGAGAACAGTCGATCGACGATACCGACATGCGCCTGCTTGGCCGGAACGAACGACCCCATCTGAGCCAACACCACGATCAACGCATTCTGCCGCAGATAGGTCGACTTACCGCCCATGTTCGGGCCGGTGATCAGGAGGATATGACCCGCTCCATCGCCCGACAATTCTGAATCATTGGCGATGAATGCCGTGCCGTCGCGCTTGAGTGCAGCCTCGACGACAGGATGTCGACCACCCTCAATCGCGAAGGAGAGGCTGGCGTCGACGGTCGGACGGGTCCAGCCGTGCCGTGTCGCGAGTTCGGCGAGCGCGGCCGCAACGTCAATTTCAGCTATCGCCTCCGCCGCGCTTGCGATATCGGCCGACAAAACGAGGAGCTTCTCGGCCAGTTCATCGAACAACCCGAGTTCGATCCGTAGCGCGCGATCGGACGCAGACGCAATCTTGGCTTCGAGCTCGCCGAGTTCAACCGTCGAGAACCGCATCGCTCCGGCCATGGTCTGACGGTGAACGAAGGTTTCCTTCCATGGAGCCTGCAGCAGATCCTCTCCCACATTCTGCGGCACTTCCACGAAGTAGCCGATCATGTGGTTGTGCTTGACCCGCAAGGTCTTGCAGCCGGTCTGGGCCGCGTATCGCGTTTGCAACGCTGCGATGAAGCGACGCGAATCGTGCTGCAACTCGCGCAGTTCGTCCAGATCCTGACTGAAGCCGGCGCGGATGAATCCGCCATCACGCTTCAAGAGTGGGAGCTCGTCGGCGAGCGCTACGTTCATCTCGTCGATGATGTCGATTCTCAATGCCTTCAGGCGAACCGACGTGGTCGCCAGTTCGCGCGGGAGGTCCGACCCCGTGAGAACGCTCGCCAGTTCGCGCGCAGCGACAAGTCCGCTTTTGACGCAGGCAAGGTCCCTCGGACCGCCGCGTCCGAGACCGAGGCGCGAAAGAGCACGCGCGAAATCCGGAGTCTGTTTGAGGATATTG
>NZ_JBFUKD010000226.1:0-5350 GCF_056401005.1 Microvirga sp. P4_G7
GAGTTACACCGTGCAGGGGTTGGTGCGACGAGAAACCGAACCAAGCTACCGGCCTTGGCGCCCTTCGTCCATCTCTCGCGCTCGCCGAGTAGGCCATGGGCGACGCGACCAACCGGAAGCCTGCGGTCGGGGTTCAGCTAGACTTGAGGTCCTCACCGCACGCCGAGGTGGCGTCACCGCAATGACCACGCTATTTGGCTGTTGATGCGCCGAGGAGATCCAGCAGGCCATGACAATCGAGGACTCACTCAGCTCGCTGGCCACTCCCAGGCTCATCCTGGACGAGAGCCGCATGAATCGGAATGTGGTCCGGTTGCAGCAGCACATCGAGGGGCTCGGCGTTGTCCTTCGACCGCATCTGAAGACCGTGAAATCGGTCGAGATCGCTCGACGGGTGCTGGCGGGCGGTACGGGCCCGGCCACCGTCTCGACACTCAAGGAAGCGGAGGTGTTTGCGGCTGCCGGGATCAAAGATATTCTCTACGCAGTCGGAATCGCGCCGCAGAAGTTGTCTCGCGTGCTGAGTCTGCGCGAAGCGGGTTGCGACCTGACCGTCGTGCTCGATTCGCTGGAGCAGGCGAGGGCGGTTGCCGAAGCGTCGCAAAAGCCGGGCGGCCCCATCCCGGCCTTGATCGAGATCGATTGCGACGGTCATCGTTCTGGTCAGCGCCCGAATGATCCGATGGTTGTCAGCATCGGCCGTGCTCTTGTGGAGGGGGGCGCCACCTTGCGGGGGATCGTCACTCACGCAGGCGAAAGCTACAACGCATCGGGGCAGAAGGCTCTCGCGGCCTTTGCGGAACGAGAGCGGCAGGCGGCCGTCACCGCGGCAGAAGCGTTGCGGGGAGCAGGATTGCCGTGTCCCGTGGTCAGTGTCGGTTCTACACCCACGGCTCACTTCGCACGCGACCTATCTGGCGTCACGGAAGTCCGGGCCGGCGTCTATGTGTTCTTCGATCTCGTGATGGCCGGCATCGGCGTCTGCACACAGGATGACATCGCGATCTCGGTTCTGACGACAGTAATCGGGCACCAGCGCGAGCGCGGCTGGATCATGATCGACGCCGGGTGGATGGCGATGTCGCGCGACCGAGGGACGGCGAACCAAGTGGTCGACCAAGGGTACGGCGTGGTCTGCGATGCGCAAGGCAAGGTCCTCGATGATCTGATCGTCGTGACGGCGAACCAGGAACACGGCATTGTCGCCCTGCGGCCGGGCAGCAACGCAACATTGCCAGAGCTCACGCTGGGTACTCTGCTGCGAATTCTCCCCAACCATGCTTGCGCGACGGCCGCACAGTTCGAAGGTTATGACGTGCTCTCAGCCGATAGGTCCGCTCCAACGATTCATCGGCCCCGGTTTCGTGGCTGGTGAGAACATGGGAACAGCGGCGAATATCATCGCAACAAGTGACCGGGCCTCCGTGATCCTTGACACGTGTGGCCTAGTGGCAGAGCCTCTCATTCCGGGCCGCACAAACGGAACCACGCTCGACCCTGCGGCGCACGAAGCTGCTCCAGCCTCTGGATCGAGTCATGGTTGTCGAAACGCACTACGCCAAGAGCGGTGATCTTCGGATCGCCTATCAGGTGGTCGGCAAAGGACCACTCGATCTCGTCTTCGTCCCGGGCTTCATCTCCAACCTGGATCACTACTGGGATGAGCCGACCCTGGCTCATTTCATTTCTCGTCTCGCATCGTTCAGCCGCCTCATTCTTTTCGACAAGCGCGGGACCGGCCTGTCGGATCGGCTCGGGACCTTGCCCACGCTCGAAGAACGCATGGACGATGTTCGTGCCGTCATGGACGCGGTGGACAGCAAGCGCGCCGCGCTGCTTGGTATCTCGGAGGGAGGCGCGATGAGCATGCTCTTCGCCGCGACCTACCCTGAGCGAACGCAAGCGCTGATCCTCTACGGGACCTATGCCCACTTCCACACATGGGTTCTGCCGCCCGATCGGTTCGAGCTGTTTCTCGAGAAGATCGAAGCGTTATGGGGCAGCGGCGCAAGCCTCAACGCCTTCGCTCCAAGCAAGCTCGCGGACGAGCGCTTCAGGCAATGGTGGGCGCGCTTCGAGCGCCTTGGCGCGAGCCCATCGGCCGTCATCATGCTCATGCGGATGAACAGCCAAATCGATGTCCGACACATCCTCCCCGCGATACGTGTGCCCACACTCGTTCTGCACCGCTCTGGGGACACGCGCGTCAGTGTGGAGGGAGGACGCTACATCGCCAACAATATCCCGGGTGCGAAATACGTAGAGTTTCCGGGATCAGATCACGTTCTTTGGGCTGGCGACGTGGACCAACCGGCCGACGAGATTGAAGAATTTTTGACCGGCACCCGCCGAGAGGCTGAGACGGACCGAGTGTTGGCAACCGTGCTGTTCACCGATCTGGTCGACTCCACGCACATCGCCGCAGAAATGGGCGATCGACGTTGGCGGGCTCTTCTCGATGAACACGACGTGGTCGTGAGACGAATGATCGATCGCTTCCGCGGGCGTGAGGTCAAAACTCTCGGTGACGGGTTCCTCGTAACGTTCGACGGCCCAGCGCGCGGCGTTCGATGCGCGAGCGAGATCATTGAGGCAGTACGTGAACTCGGGCTGGAGGTTCGAAGTGGTGTCCATACGGGGGAAGTGGAAATCAAAGGTGAGGATATCGGTGGTATCGCGGTCAATATAGCCGCTCGCATTGCGGCCTTGGCCGACAACGGACGTGTCATGGTGTCTCGAACGGTGCGCGATCTGGTAGCAGGCTCGAATCTCCGGTTTGAAGATCGCGGCGACCACACACTCAAGGGCTTGAGCGAAAGCATGACGCTTTACGAAGTGGTGAACGAGAGGCCGTCTTGACCGGACATCGGTCTGCCGACCATCGGCTCAAGCGGGCTCCGTCTCGATGCCCGCCTCTGTCAGGTCCTTGAAGCCACCGATGTTGAACACTGCCGTGTAACCCATATCTTGCAATGTCTTTGCCGCCAACGCGGAACGGCCACCGGATGCACAATGCAGCAGAACGGTCTTGTCTTTCTGGAACGCTGGATTGTGGTACTGGCTCTCCGGATCGGCGCGGAACTCCAGCATGCCTCGCGAGACGTTTACCGCACCCTTGATCCTTCCGGTTTGTTGAACCTCGGTCGGATCGCGGACATCCAAGATGAGCACGTTGCCGGATCGAATTCTCTCTGCCGCCTCGGCGGGAGACAGCTTGCTCACAGCGGAATTCGCCTCCGCCAACAAGTCTTTCACGCTCTTTGCCATGGTTTCCTCGACTGCGCAGTGTAACGGAGCAGGGCTCACCAAAGGCTCCGCTGATCTGGAGCAACTGTCAAGAAAGATCGCCAGCATACCTCCAACGCCGATGAACGGGCGAGCTTGGCAATTTACCCCATTTGCGCGCAGGGGGAGTCGGCCACTCGCCTCCTGTCTGCTAACATCGAGTCGATCAAGTTGCCCGTGACGCCGAAAACGACTTGAGCGCACGCTCACGAGGGACGACAATCGTCGACTGTGTGAACTGCTCAACGCAGCTTGATTGCTCTGCGCAAATCTCAGCTAATTGCGTCGTCACGATGCGTCAAAGGGGACCTGTCGATTCCATGCGGATTTTTGTTGCTGCACTTGCTACCGAGACCAACACGTTCTCGCCGATACCAACGACCAGGACAAGTTTTGAGAACGGTGCATATTTTCCGCCGGGTCTGCATCCAAGCGGCGTCACCCACAGCACTGCGCCGCTTTGGGTGGCGCGGCGGCGCGCGGCGAGTGATGGCTATACGTTGATCGAGGGACCCTGCTTCTGGGCGGATCCAGCCTGGGTCTGCGGAAAGTCGGATTATGAAAGCATGCGAGACGAAATCCTCGATCTCGTTCGTGCTTCCATGCCTCTTGATGGCGTGTTGCTCGGCCTGCACGGGGCGATGGTTGCTGCCGGTTATACGAGCTGCGAAGAAGATCTGATCACAAAGGTGCGGGAGATCGTAGGAGTCGAGGCGAAGATTGGCGTCGAACTGGATCCACACTGTCACCTGACTGAGCGTTGCGTGCGCCTCGCTGACGTTATCGTGCTGTTCAAGGAGTACCCTCATACCGATTTCGTGGAGCGCGGTGAGGAACTGGTCGATATGCTCGTGAGGGCGATCAGGGGTGATATTCGGCCCGTCATGTCGCTCTACGATTGCCGTATGATCGAGCGGGTTCCGACATCACGAAATCCGGGCCGATATTTCGTCGACCTGATGGCGGAACGCGAGGGCAGCAACGGCGTTCTCTCCGTTTCGCTGGCCCATGGATTTCAACTCGGTGACGTACCTGAAATGGGAAGCCGCATCCTCGTCGTCACCGATGACGACAAGCCGGGTGGCGATGCTTTGGCAATGGAACTCGGTGAGAATTTACGATCGCTGCGTGGACAGCTCGCATCACCCCATGTTCCGTTCGATGAGGCCGTCGATCAGGCACTCGCTGATGCAGGTCAGGGGCCTTACGTCATCGCCGATCCGACCGACAATGCCGGCGGAGGATCGCCTTCCGACAACACCAATCTCCTGCGGAGAATGATCGAACGAGAGATCGAAGATGCGGCATTCGGACCGATCTGGGACCCGATCGCGGTTGAGATCTGTCTTGCTGCCGGAGTGGGCGCAACCATACCGCTACGGTTCGGCGGCAAGGCCGCATCCACGTCCGGATTGCCGATCGATGCCACGGTAACTGTCATCGGTATAGTTCGCGACGGGGTGCAGAGTTTCGGTCGAGCGACGGTCCCCATCGGCAATGCCGTCGGCATCCGTCTGGGAGGCATTGAGATCTCGTTGCTCTCCCTACGTTCGCAGGCGATCGGGCTAGAAGTGTTCACGAGCGTCGGGATCGATCCGCGTTCGAAACGTGTCGTTTGTCTGAAGTCGACCAACCATTTCTATGCCGCGTATGCTCCCATCGCCCGGGCGGTGCTTTATACCGATGGGGGTGGACCGTCTCCGCTCGACGTCCGCAGATTGCCCTACAAGCATGTCGAGCGGCCGCTCTGGCCGCTCGATCCTCTTCCGCCGGGAAGGCTTGTTGTCTAACGCGAATGTGATGCTGCCGAAATCTGATCAGGCAGTTCGGCGTCAGCGAAGGCTGGCCGGTGTGACGTCGAAGCCGAACCACTTCGTCGAGAGTTGTTTCAGAGACCCGTCGGCTGCAGCAGACTTGATCGCGGCATCGAATTTTGCCTTGAGATCAGTATCGGCCTTTCTGAATCCGAAGCCGACGCCACCACCGAACACGCCGCCATCGAGAACAGGGCCGACAACAACGATCTTGTCGAAGCCTGTCGCCTTGGCCGAATTGTGGAGGAAGC
>NZ_JBFUKD010000227.1:0-5300 GCF_056401005.1 Microvirga sp. P4_G7
GGAGCAACCAAGCCGAACGGTTGGGGTCATCGAGATATTGGAACTCCGCTTTTGCTGCCTCGGCGATCTCGCTGACGCGGGCGGCCGTTGTAGCAGCGATCCGGAGCGCCAGGCCTGCCTGATGGGAGACGGGCGGGAGGACGATCCCATCTCTCGGTTTTAGGCCTCGCCACGGAACCCCGTGCCTGCCCGACCAACGACTGATTCACGCGTTCACTCACTTCGTAGTGCCCTCTCTTTTGGCCATTCGCCTTGGCAATTTTATGCCATTAGGGATTGCAAATAGAGTCATGCCACAACTCTAAAGCGCCAATTCGGTGCTTTGGAGACGGACAT
This sequence comes from Microvirga sp. P4_G7, assembly GCF_056401005.1. Lineage (NCBI taxonomy): Bacteria > Pseudomonadati > Pseudomonadota > Alphaproteobacteria > Hyphomicrobiales > Methylobacteriaceae > Microvirga > Microvirga sp. P4_G7. Next base: position 337 of record NZ_JBFUKD010000227.1, read on the forward strand.
GACTGAAACCCACATTCAAACGAACTATCGAATGATTTCCCCGGCCGGCTACCACGCGCCGGTTACGCCATACACCCCGGGTCCGGCACCGCAGCTGGAATGGCTGGAGATCAACAGGCTCTTTGTCGATCCCTCCTATCAACGCGAGATTGGAAAAAGAGGGGCGCTCAATATCAAGCGGATCACTGACGGATTCGAATGGTCGAAATTCGCCCCTGTGATCGTCGCACCAGTCGAAGGGGGCCTGTTCGCCATCGTCGACGGCCAGCACAGGACCACGGCAGCAGCTTTGCGAGGCATAGAGAAGGTCCCATGCCAGATCGTCTACGTTGATCGCGCGAAGCAAGCCGAGGCCTACGCGGCAGTCAACGGCAATGTAACGAAGACGACGCCACAGCAGCTCTTCCATGCCCGCCTCGCAGCTGGCGAGCCGCAGGCGTTAGCCGTCGCGGACGCCTGCTCCGTTGGTGGCGTTGAGATCGTGCGAAATACCTTGTTGCAGAAGAGAGTGAAGCAAGGGCAGACCCAGGCGGTCGTCGCCATCGCGCGCTGCTTAGAGACCTACGGTCGCGAAACCTTGATTACGGCTCTGCAATGCATCACGCAAACCGGCGACGGGAATCCAGGATATCTTCGCGCGACGATCATTGAAGCTTTATGCCAAGTGCTTCATTCGGTGCCTTCTTGGCGTGATGCCGGTGAGGCTCTGCTTCACGCGATGGACAACTTCGATTTTGCGAGTGCGTGGGACAAAGCCATGGAAGGGCGCAATTTCATCCTTTCTCCCACGGTGCAGAGGTTAGTCGCTGAAAGCATCCATGCCCACCTCTCGCAGAAGATCGGGCTGAGCACGCACCAAGCCGCAGCATGATGGGTTCTAATTCGATGTGCCTGGTTGTTTGCCAGTCGCACGGAAAAGAAAGGGCGCTGCAAGGCGCCCTTGATCAACGCTGCTAATGCAGTCTTCGCGTTTTGGAATTCCGATTACATTCTCAACTTGCGCTCGACTTGAAACGAGCGCGAGACGCTCACGCCCCTCCGTCGTCCTTCTCGTCCTCTGGCCCCTCATCGCTCTCGACGGCGGGGATCGCGTATCGGCCCGAGAACCAGCGCTGCAGGTCGACGTCGGCGCAGCGCTTCGAGCAGAACGGCTTGAATTCGTCCGTGGCCGGCTTGCCGCAAATCGGGCATTTGCTGAGCGACGCTTTGGTTCGGTTCTCGTTCGCCGGGTTCATGAAAGCTCTCCTTCCCTTTCGGTCAGGCGGCATTGAGCCATGTGAAGCGGACGGGAAAACCTTCGCCGTCGAGGAGCGAAATGGATTCGTACAGCGGCAAGCCGACGACATTGGTGTAGGAGCCGACAATCTTGACCACGAAGGTGCCCGCGAGCCCCTGGATGGCGTAGCCGCCCGCCTTTCCGCGCCACTCGCCGGACGCGAGATAGCGTTCCAGCTCCTCGCGGGACAGCCGCTTGAAGCGAACTCGCGTCTCCACCAGCCGCTCCCGCAAGGTATCCTTGGGCGTCACCAGGCAGATCGAGGTGAAGACCTTGTGCGCGCGCCCTGAGAGCAGCCGCAGACAGGCGGCAGCCTCGTCGACTACTTCGGCCTTTGGCAGGATCCGTCCGCCGGCCACCACAACCGTGTCCGCGGAAAGCACAAAGGCGTCTTTGAGCTCCTCACGGTGCCGTGCGGTCTTGCGGGCGACTTCAGCCTTCATCCGCGCGAGGCGTCGGGCGAGCTCCTTGGCCGTTTCACCCTTGAGAGGGGTCTCGTCCACATCCGCCGGCAGCAAGGCGTCCGGCTCGATGCCGGCCTGCTGCAGAAGCGCCAGCCTGCGCGGGGAAGCCGAAGCCAGAACCAGCTTCGGACGCCAGCTGGAGGTCGATGTCTCCGATTGGGCCGTCACATCTCTCTCCACTCTACAGGTTCGGGTCGGTCGCGTCGCTTGGCGGCGGGGAAGCTTCCGGCTCAGACGGGGCCGCAGCGTGGGCGCGCTCGAGTTTGCGGTAACGCGCGGCGCTGATCGGAATCATGACCAGCATGAGCACCGCGGCGAGAGCCAGCATCTCGAACGGGAAGCTGACCAGAAGACCGAAGGCGGCGACCGAAAGAACGAAGATCGGCAGGACCCAATGGCGAGGAACATACTTCCCCATCGTCTTGCCGGAATAGACCGGAATGGTCGAGACCATCAAGAAAGCGATACCGAGAAGATAGACGAGAACGACGGGAGCCGCGGCCACGCCCACCACCGGCACGCCTAGAAAATACAGATACAGGGGCAACAGACACGTCAACGCCCCTGCCGGCGCCGGAAGGCCGGTGAAGAAGTTCTTCTTCCATTCCGGGCGGTTCGGATCGTCCAGCATTACGTTGAAGCGCGCGAGGCGCAGCGCCATGGCGATGGCGAAGACGAGGACCGTGATCCAGCCGATCGATTTAAGCTCGTGCAGCACGAAGCTGTAGAGAACGAGTGCGGGCGTGACGCCGAAATTGACGAAATCGGCCAGCGAATCGAGCTCCGCGCCGAACCGGGTCGTCCCTTTCAGAAGCCGGGCCACGCGCCCGTCGATCCCGTCCAGGAACGCTGCGATGACGATCGCGATGACGGCTGGTTCGAAGCGCCCCTCATAAGCGAGGCGGATCGCCGTGAGCCCAAGGCACAGGGCGATCAGGGTGATGATATTCGGCGCGATGACGCGGAACGGCACGGGTTTGAAGAGTCGCTTGCGCGGCTCGTGCTCATCCGGTGCGAAAGGCGGAAAAAGATCGCTCATGGGACACAGAGTAGGAGCGCCGCGGRCATGCGGCAAGGAGTCCTAGACCTCGATGGCCTTGGTCCGAAGTGACCCGAGGCCATGAAGCCGGCGCGCGATATAACTCGAGAACCGTGACACACGTTCCGGGAACTTGCCTAGCCGGCCCGATATTGCCGTGCCGGTTCCGTGGCGTTCAGGTCCGCCAGAACGGTTTCGCCGGCTATGGCCGTCTGGCCCAATCCCACCAGCACCTGGGCGCTCAGAGGCAGATAGATGTCGAGGCGTGACCCGAAGCGGATGAGCCCGAAACGCTCGCCCGTGCTCAGGCTGTCGCCCACCTTGACGAAGGACACGATGCGGCGCGCCACGAGGCCCGCGATCTGGACGACGCCGATCTTGGTGCCGGCAGTCTCGATCACCAGGGCGTTGCGCTCGTTGTCGTCGCTCGCCTTGTCGAGCTCGGCGTTGAGGAAAAGCCCCGGTGTATAGAGGATTTGGGCGATCCGGCCGGTCACGGGGGAGCGGTTCACGTGGCAATCGAACACGTTCATGAACACCGAGACGCGGGTCATCGGCTCTTGAGGCAATTCGAGTTCGGCGGGCGGCACCGCCGTCGTGATCAGKCTCACGCGGCCGTCGGCCGGGGAGATCACGAGCCCTTCGCGGATGGGCGTCACACGATGCGGATCCCGGAAGAAATAGCAGATCCAGACGGTGATGATGGCGCCGATCCAACCGAGGGGGGACCAGAGGTTGGCCAGGAAGAACGTCGCGACGAGCGCGATCGCGATGAAGGGATACCCCTCCTTGTGGATCGGAACGACGATGCGGCGGATCGAGTCCAGGATACCGGTCATGCTTTCACCTTCACTGACGTGAAAGGCGAGATGGCAGGGGCCGCACCTCCCGTCAACCCATGACGCCTTCGGGCACAGACCGTCCCTCGGCCTCCGCCGCGCGTTTCAGGGTCTCCCGGGCCTCGTCAGCCTCGCGTTGACGGTTCCACATGGCGGCGTAAGTCCCGCCGCTGGCGAGAAGCTCCGCGTGGGTGCCCCGTTCGGTGATCTGGCCCCTATCGAGAACGATGATCTCGTCGGCTCCGATCACCGTGGATAGCCGATGCGCGATCACGAGCGTCGTGCGCCCGCGACTGACGCGATCGAGCGCCTGCTGGATCTCTCCTTCGGTGAAGGAATCCAACGCCGACGTAGCCTCGTCCAAAACGAGGATCGGCGGCGCTTTCAGGATCGTGCGCGCAATGGCGACCCGCTGCTTTTCTCCACCGGACAACTTCAGGCCGCGTTCTCCAACCGACGTGTCGTAGCCCTCCGGCAGATGGCGAATGAAGGTATCGATCTGCGCCAGGCGCGCCGCCTCCTCCACCTCTTCTTCGGAAGCATCCCAGCGGCCGTAGCGGACGTTGTAACCGATCGTGTCGTTGAACAGAACCGTGTCCTGCGGGACCATGCCGATCGCTTCGCGCAGGCTCACCTGTTGCACATGGGCGATGTCCTGCCCGTCGATGAGGATGCGTCCGCTGCTCGGTTCGTAGAAGCGGAACATCAAACGCGAGATCGTCGATTTTCCCGCGCCAGATGGCCCGACGATGGCGACGGTGTTGCCGGCCGGGATTTCAAACGACACGCCCTTCAAAATCGGACGTTCCGGAATGTAGGAGAAATGGACGTCTTCGAAACGAACGTTGCCATCCTTGACGATCAGGGGTTTCGAATCCGGCTTGTCCTGGATGTCAGGGTTGCGCTCCAGGATGTTGAACATGTCGTCGATGTCGATGAGCGCCTGTTTGATTTCGCGGTACAACATGCCCATGAAATTGAGCGGAATGTAAAGCTGGATCAGCATGGCGTTGACGAGAACGAAGCTGCCGATCGAAGCCTGTCCCGCCATGATGTCGCGCACTGCGAGAATCATCACGATCGTCATGCCGATGGTGAAGATCACCGCCTGTCCCGAGTTCAGAACGGCGAGCGACGTATAGGTCTGCGTCGACGCTTGCTCGTAGCGTTCCATGGACCGATCGTAACGCTCGGCTTCGCGCCGCTCCGCGCTGAAGTACTTTACGGTCTCGTAGTTCAGAAGCGCATCGACCGCCTTCGTGTTCGCATCGGTATCGGATTCGTTCATGCGCTTGCGGATCGACATGCGCCAGGAGGTCGCCTGGTAGGTGTAGGCGAGATAGACC
>NZ_JBFUKD010000228.1:0-5300 GCF_056401005.1 Microvirga sp. P4_G7
TCATGCGGCTGCGCGCATACATCCAGCGCAGCGTGCCATCCGGGCGCAACGCACGGAACTCGAAATCGGCAATCACCCCGCTCTCGACGGCTTCGAGCATGTAGCGATTGATGGTGGTCTGATCATCCGGATGCACGTGGCGCCGAAAGTCCTGGCGAGTGCGCGGCGCCTCCGCGGGGTCGAGACCGAAGAGGTGCACGAGCGCCGCGTCCCATTCCACATCGTTGTCCTTGAGGTTCCAGCGCCACGTGCCGGTATTCGACGCGTCGAGGGCAGCGACGAGCTTTGCCTGCGCCACTTCCAGCCGGGTCGCCATGCTCCGGAGCGTTGCGGCCGCCGCCACCGACAGGCCGCCGCCGAAGATGTAGATCGCGAGCCCCGCCAACGTGCCCGAGCTGAACGGCGCCGGACCATGAGTAAGGGCGAGGAATCCGAACGTCGCCAACGTCCCCAGCAGAAGGGCGAACATCCCCGCTCCGCCGCCGCCGGCGATGGCGGTGATCAGGACCGCCGGATAGAGCGTGATGTATGGCAGTTCATTGCCGAGCAGCGGATCGAGCACATAGCGGACGAGCATCGCCACGCCCACCGCGGCGCAAGCGAAAAGGTAGGCGACGATCCCATGGACGGAGGTCGGGCGGGTATAGCGGGTCAGCACGTTGCAGCCTCGGTGTACAAGGGCGCTATATCATTTCAAAACAGAAATTTCCATGCCCGGGCCCGCCCCAGCGGCCAGTGTGGATCGGGGCAAGCCGATCCCCGTTTGCGCGATGATGTCTAGGCAGGCGCCCGAAATAGAATTAGGTGCGGAGCGCCATCGCAGCCAACGGAGATCCCGATGTCCTCCCGTGACGATCAGACCCTCGGGTTCTACCGCGACGAGGCCCGCGCGTATGCCACGCGGACCCGCGCCGTGGCCTACGATCGATTGAACGGCTTCCTTGCCTCCCTGCCCCCTCGCGGCAGCATTCTCGAGCTCGGGTGCGGCGGAGGCCACGACACGGTGGCGCTGATTGCCGCCGGGTTCGCGGTCACACCAACAGATGGGTCCGCCGACATTGCGCGGGAAGCCGAAAGGCGCCTCGGCCGGCCGGTCGGGGTCCTGCTGTTCGACGAGATCGACGACGAGGGCGTCTACGACGGTGTTTGGGCCAATGCCTGCCTTTTGCATGTACCCCGTGTCGGCCTTCGGCCCATCATCGCTCGCATTCATCGGGCTTTGAAGGCCGGCGGCGTGTTCTATGGCAGCTACAAGGCCGGAACCGCAGAGGGCTATGATCAGTTCGGTCGCTACTTCAACTACCCTTCGGCCGATTGGCTGCGCGCGACATACGGCGTGTCTTCCTGGTCCAGGCTGACCATCGAAGAGGCGACCGGCGGCGGCTACGACCAAAAGCCCACCACTTGGCTCCACGTGACGGCAGTCAAAGGGATCTGAGTTGCGCGAAACGACGATGGCCGGGAACGGGTCCCGGCCACTTTCGTCTCGTTTCATCGGGACAGGGGCCCCGTATCGCCTCGTCAGATTCTTCCCAACAGCAACAGGATGATCAGGATCAACAGAACAACGCCGAGCACGCCGCTCGGGCCGTAGCCCCAATTGCGGCTGTACGACCAGTTCGGCACGGCGCCGACCAGAAGAAGAATGACGAGGATGAGCAGAATAGTACTGAGGGTCATGAACGGCGCTCCTTGTTAGTTTCCTGAGACCCGCGGGGCCCAGGATTGGCCCGCGTTTCACGGCATCGTCACAGAAACTTGGCTTTAAGGATTAAGTTCCCCCGCTCTTTGATGGTCGGCCAAGGTTATCCCCAGGCAAGTTCCAAACCTCCCTGAACCAGGAGGAACGATGCCTTGGCTGCGGCGTTACTTCCTCGGCGATCGGGGTGCCGCCATGAGTGCGACCCTCAATTCAAGGGGAGGGCTGGCGGTCCATGCGGCAGGACGATCCAAGCAAACTCAAGTCACCCAAAAGCGGGGACGACGACTTTTCTTCGGCGCTGAGGAAAGAAAAGCGGCCGGCGCTCAGTCGATCCGTCCAGAACCAGCTCGGTAAACGGCTTCAGACTTTCTACGACAGCCTGGCCCTCGGCGAAACGCCGGTTCCGGAGCGCTTCATCGAGATCATCAATCAATTGGAGCAGGCTGAGCCCGATCAGTGGGAGAACGGGGCCGAGCGGAGGAAACGACATTCATGAGTATCGACAATTCGCTTCGCGATTCCATGCTGAAGGCGACGCCGAATCTGCGCGCCTTCGCGATCTCCCTGACGAACAATGTCGACCGGGCCGATGATCTCGTTCAGGAAACCCTGATGCGGGCTATCGCCAATATCACGCGTTTCCAGCCCGGCACGAACATGCAGGCCTGGCTCTTCACTATTCTGCGCAATCTCTTCCATTCCGAATACCGCAAGCGGCGTCGCGAGGTTGAGGATGCGGATGGCAAGTACGCTGCTACCCTCGCCGTCCAGCCCGCTCAGGGCGCCCATCTCGACTTCGACGATCTGCAGAAGGCTCTGACCCGCCTGCCTCCCGACCAGCGAGAAGCGCTGCTGCTCGTGGGCGCCTCGGGCTTCTCCTATGAGCAGGCAGCCGAGATCTGCGGCTGCGCCGTCGGCACGATCAAGAGCCGCGTCAACCGCGCCCGCAATAGGCTCGCGGAGCTGATGCACCTGACGGACATGGAGGAAGACCTCGGTCCCGACCGGGTTACACTTTCCGTGATGCAGGCTGTCGCCTGACCCTGTTCCAGCACCAAAGTCCGCCGAACCGTTGACGGTTCGGCGGCTCTCAATGTTGTGGACCGATCAAGACTACAAACCGAGATGGATTGCGAAGCGGCGGTCGAACGCCGCTTTTTGTTGGCCGAAACGGCCAGCCCGTTTAGCGCTCAGCGCCGGCGGAACTGCTGATTTCCGCGCTGCGGCGGACGGGGTCCGCTCGACGATCCTGAATCCTTGTGACGGAAGATCAGGCGACCCTTTTCCAGGTCATAGGGAGACATCTCGACCGTCACGCGGTCGCCCGCCAACGTCTTGATCCGGTTCTTCTTCATCTTACCCGCGGTATAGGCGATCACTTCGTGCCCATTATCCAGCTGCACCCGATAACGGGCGTCCGGCAGGATTTCGGTCACAAGACCCTCGAAGGTGATGAGTTCTTCCTTTGCCATGCAAAGCCTTCCGTCGAACAACAAAAAGGCCGCCCCGAACCGGAACGGCCGCTGCAGGAGGACGTGAGTTGGTCCCGCCCTCCGGCAAAAAATAACTTACGCGTTCTGCAGATTCACCGCAGACGTCTTACCCGTGCGCTGATCGGTCTGAAGCTCGTAGGAGATCTTCTGACCTTCGCGCAGACCACGCAACCCGGCACGCTCAAGCGCGGTAGCATGGACGAAAACGTCCTTGCCGCCGTTATCCGGCTGAATGAAGCCATAGCCCTTGGTCCCGTTGTACCACTTCACCGTTCCGGTTTCCATCTGGAATACCCTTCACTATCGGTTTGCACGTGAACGGAGCGTCTGATGTCGATCCGTCGTTGGTCGATTTTGGTAGAGAGAAGACGTGCGCCCGGCAGTGCCAGAGGCGAAGCAGCCCATTCGTCCGGCCAAATGTCGATGTGATTTACGTAAGAGATACCCCCAGAAAAGGCAAGATGTTCCCTTGGCAAAGCCCCCCGAAAGCGGCACGAAACACCTAAAAGATAAGCCTTCTTAGCCAAAAGACGGACGCCGTGATCGCCTCCCCGCGCCTCCTCCGGCACGCCTTCCCTCCCGGGATTTACAACCCATATATCGCGGAAAAAGGAATTCATCGTAATGGCCGGAATTTCCGTCACGCTCGAGGGCAACAACATTCAGCTCGCCTTCAAGAAGGGTGAGCAGTCGACGGCGGTGGTCATGGATCCGCAAGCCGCTCGTTCGTTGATCAATGCCGTCAGCCAATTGCTGTTCGCAATCGGCGAGAGCGATGAGGAGGAGGGTGAGGTGAGCGAGGAATTCATGGACGTGACCTCTCCCACCATCGACGTGGGCATGGACGAAAACGGCCTCGCCGTCGTGTCTCTTCAGGCTGGCCCGCTGCCGCCGTTCATGCTGCGTTTCAAGGACGATGAGGCGAGGCACATCGCGCAAAGCCTGCTCGAAATCCTGAACAGCCCGCGCGACGCACGAACGTCTCTCGGCGGGCACTGACCCCGCAGGAAGGAACTTCGTCCGGCTCATCCGGTTGTCGAACGCGGGACCGCGTGTGGCCGCGTTCGGACAAAGCTGATGACGGTTCATGAACCTGCCTTCACTCCCGTGGCCCACCCAGGCGTCCCCATCATCGACGCCAAGGCGGAGCCGACGCTCAAGCACCCGGAAGCCGAAGTCTTCTATGGGGAAGCGTTGCGCGAGTTGAACGAGCTCGGACTGCCGTTTCTTCTCGCTGGAACCTATGCCCTCTCCGCCTATACCGGGATTACTCGTCCGACCAAGGATCTCGACATCTTCTGCAAGGCCGGCGACTACACGCGCGTCCTCTCACACTTCAAGAATCTCGGCTACGCGATCGAGATCGAGGACGAGCGTTGGCTCGGCAAGGTTTTCAAGGGCAGACATTTCTTCGACGTGATTTTCGCCTCCTCGAACGGCACCATGCCGATCGGCGATCTGTGGTTCGAGAATGCGCGCCAGATCGAGGTTTTCGGTTCGCCCGTCCGCATCGTCGGGCCGACTGAACTCGTATGGTCCAAGTGCTTCATCCAGTTGCGCCACCGCTATGACGGCGCGGACGTCGCTCACACGATCCTCAAGGCGCACGACCAGATCGATTGGCGTCAATTGCTCGCCTACATGGAAGTCCACTGGGAAGTGCTGTTGATGCATCTCCTCAACTTCCGTTGGATCTATCCGACGGAGCGGGACAACGTTCCGCGCTGGGTCATGGATGAACTGCTCGACCGGCTCTCCAAGCAATTGGATCTGCCGCCGCCCCAAATGAAAGTCTGTCGCGGCCGCATGTTTTCGCGCATCGATTACGAAATCGACGTGAAGCAATGGGGCTTCGCGGACGTTGGTGGCGAGGGTGAATGGCGGAATGACTGAGGCCGGAATGAGCGACGACCACACACCTCTCAAAGTCGCGGCGATGGGCGATCTGCACGTGCGCGAGGACAACGCCGACTTCTACCGCGAGCTTTTCGGCGAGGTGTCGCGTGCCGCGGATGTGCTCGTGCTGACCGGCGACCTCACCGACCTCGGCAAGGTCCGAGAGGCCGAGCTGCTGGCGCAGGATCTGAAGGCCTGCTCCATTCCTG
>NZ_JBFUKD010000229.1:0-5256 GCF_056401005.1 Microvirga sp. P4_G7
GCGGTAAGCCGTGCTGATGATAATCGCTGCAAGGTCTGCAGGCGAAAGCGACGTCAGCGGATCGGCAAAATCCCGCAGATCATCGCCATCGTGCCTAATTTCCAAAGCGCTGCGCCCCATCAGTGCCTCCGTCCGTTGACGAACCAAGCCCGGCGCCCGTGCAGCGCACCTCCACCACACGCACGGCAGCAGCCGGGAATTGAAGTGAACCGACCAGACCGGACGGCAGTGTCCAAGTCGCTGTCGACGACATCATCAGACCCTGCGCCTACGATGGCCGTCTGCTCACCGCCACAACCGTCACACACGGCCCGGACGCCGATCCTGGTCTCGCGCAAATTGATTCTCGCGGGGGATAGGGAAGCATGCTGGGACAGGATCATTTTCGCTCTCCGTCTCGGATGTTCTTATTATGTTCTCATTTCGAAACGGAGTCAATAAGGGGTTAATGATCCCTGCGATAGCAGATGCAACGGCTCACGCAGCGGGGCGTCCATTTACCTCCGCACTTTGTCTTCTGTCCGTGGTCGTCTGGGCCGTCAGCGGCCCGTTCTTCGGCTTCTCGGAAGTTTGGCAAATCGTCATCAACACTGCGACGACCATCGTCACTTTTCTGATGGTCTTCCTTTTGCAGGCGACGCAGAACCGCGATGGTGCCGCGATACAGGCAAAACTCGACGAACTCATTCGCGCGAGCGACGCCGAAAACCGCTATATCGGCATCGACCATCTCACGGAGGAGAATTGCTCGCTCTTCGGAAGGACTGCGAAGACCTCGCACAGACGAGAGCCGCTAAACGGGCGGTCGGGTAAGTTAGAGGTGGAGTGGCGTAGCCGCTAGCGCGCTTGCCATATAAGCAAAGGCCGGATGCTCGCTCACCTATTCTACTTGGGCGAATTGTCCGGTGGGCGTACCGCCGTCCACGAAGCCCTTTCAGTTTTCCGTCTTCGGAAATGCGAAATCCAATTCCAAGCGATGATCACAAGGACGATTGGAAGGCCGAAATTCAAGAAACGGATCAGTGCATTGTGCCCGGCCGCGGCATGAACGCGATAAGCATGGAAAACACCAATTGCGACTACGCCAACCGTACCGATTAGCGGCCACTTAAAATCGGCCCAAAATCCCAGTTTTGTAAGTATTGCATCGGGCGCTCGCAGCAGATCCGGCCGGTAACCCGCAAGCGATTCCGAGATCTCATTGCGCGTCATTTCCATTAGGATCGGGCTGATATTGATGGTCGACGAGGGTGAACGAACGACGATCACTCGATTGCTAACTGCGATAGATGTCACCTCGTCCCATCTAACCCACCGGTCACCAAGGATCGCCCTTTGGCGCAAGCCATCAGGGCTCGCAACAAGCGGTGAGTTTCTGAACGCCCACGAAATGCTGAGGACGCCTAGCCCTAGAAGAAGGATGCCGCCCGCCAAGATGACTGTTCCGAGAATTGCCGGCGGAACGCTGGCATATTGGGAGTTGGTAGATGGTGCATCGAGAAAGCCGCCCCACAACGTGCCTATGCCGAGGCAAAGCGTGAAGGCGCCCATCGTAAATGTCTTCAATGGGCTGAATCGGAAGTATGTGATGCCGTCTTTGGGAAGCATGCGAAATAGGTCTCAACGTGCAGTCTTGAAACATTCGGTGACACATTGACCGCGAACCCCATGAAGCAACTAGAGCTGCAGTCGGTAGCTTACTGCAAGGCCCGGAGCGGCGCTATGGACCAACGCTCGGTCGAGCAGGCTGCAGGGGAGGCGGGGCTTTTTTCATTTGGCACGACGTCTCGGTTACTGCAATTATTGTCCAAGCGACTCGTAGATCCCTCTGCATGCGTAAAGCGACGCCGAGAACGCGAGCCAACCCAACATTCTTAGTAGGAAGCTACGGCAGCCTCCCTTGAAGAAGAACGTACGAAAGTGGTGTTCTGAACCTCCGTCCATGGGGAAGTCGGTGAATTCAACCCTTCTCTTCAAGGGAGCAGCATGCTTAGAAAATCCCATCGCATCTTTGGCCATCCAAAAAACCATGCGAGCGCTGTGTAGAGTCCTCCAAACAAAATGAGCGCAGCAAAACTCCCCATGCCGGCACCGGCGACGCCGGCATAGAAGCCTCCAAGGACGCCAGCGGTCAACACGAGGCCCGCAACAATCAAAGTTGGGACGTCGCTCTCCTTGCGGCTGGCGCGGGATTTCACGATCGGGACGCTTGATTGACGGTCTTTGGCCATGATGTTTAAAGAGTTGGCAAGAGGTGCCTATCGCTGTCTCATGTATTCGAGCAGCTCTTTAAGATCGATTGCTCTCAGAGCCGTTTGATCACTTAGGCAGGTTCCGCTCAGAGTATTTATCTCTGTCCCGCCTTTGTAAACGTAGGCAGGCCACTCGCAGATCGTGGTGTTGAGATCGCTCCAACGCTCTTGGGTTAGTCCAAAGTGTCGCCGATCCTCGTCCGAGAGAAGGACTTCGATCGCTCGTTCATAGCGTGTCAGCAGATCCCGCCATGCATCGTATTCCCGAGAGATGCAGGCATCGCGCCCTATCCGAGTTCCCCCGTCCGGCATTGCACGGCATGGATTTGCGATGACACCAATACAGGCGCGCCGGTCCGCTGTTTTTCCCTTCGAGTCGACGCAAGTTTCTACGAGTGAAATCTCTTCCGGGGTTGGCTCGGCTCTTGTGAAATCGGAAGCACTTGTTGTGAGTGTCACAAATGCCGCCACTAGCGCCTGAGCGAGAAAGTTCATTGGGCTTCACCTACTACCGCGACATTGCGATAGCACCCCTTCTGCGCAGCCTGCACCCTTCAAGTGCCCGGGAAACCAAAAGTCTAATAATTCGGGTGGTCACCGCGTGTCGATCGAAAGCAGTCGATGCGCGAAATTGAATGTCCGTTCAGGTCAAGATCAACACGGTCGACATCTCGCGCCTAGCGAACTCATTGGCTGCAGCTGGTCATAAGGCCGGGGATTTGTGGCTAAGGTCAAGTCATCAATGGTGACGCTGCCACGGTAACTGTTTTGAAGCTTTTGATGAAGCGACCGGTCGGGATTTGCCGCATTACCGCAGGAGCGGACGTTCGCACGCATTGTGGCGCGCCCTTTTGAACGCGGAGGCGCTGATCTTGGCTCACGCCGTTAGTTGGGGCATTGGCGGCGCGAGGCGAACACGCTTAGCCGACGCGCGATTGCTCACGAAACCGACGCGGCGTGACGCCCGTCATCCGCCGGAAGGCGCGGCTGAAATGGGCGGGGTCCGTGTAGCCGGAGGAAAAGGCGACATCGATGATCCTGCAATCGGTGTCGCGCAGAAGCCGGCTCGCATTCTCATATCTGGCCGTTTCGAGTATGTCCGAATAGGTATAGCCGAGAACGGCGAGCCTGCGTTGAAGCGTCCGCGTGCTAACGCCTGCGATGTCCGCGACCTCGGCTAGAGCCGTTGTTCCCTCGTCGAGATACGCCGGCAGCATCAGCTTGAGCAGTTCGACGATGTCGTAACCGGATGGGCCGTCCTCCTGGTCCCGCGGCGGCGCAAAGAAGGCGGTCGACCGGTTGGATAGGCTGAGAAGCGTGATCGGCAGGCTGATCCAGGCGGCATGCTGATCTGACAGAAACCGCACATTGGGCCAGGACGATCGCGTCGCCTGGCTCGGCGCATAAGACGATTCAAAGGCAATCGCCGTCGGCATCCAGTCTGGCCCCGCGAATTGCTGCACGATGTAGATCGAGAAAATATTCTGAATCCATTGTGCATATTTCAGATGCAGGAGCCCGGTTGTGCCGGCGAGCCTGCTGCAGACCCGCACATGATCCGCATCATGCTCGATCCACATGCTCAGAATGGTGTCTTCCCGCGACGCCCAATGGCAAGCGTGCCGGAGCGCGACGAGCAGCGTGGGTGAATGCGCGATCAGGGCCCGTGTCTTTTCCCTCAGATGGGAGAAATGCAGGCGCCGGGCGGCGAGAAAGCCGAAATCCTCGATGCCCTGGATTCTCTGGGCAGTCTCGACGAAACGCAGCGCTGGCAGGAGCGGCAGGTATAGATCGCTCTTTTCGGCCAGGGACGATGGCAGCCGGGACCTCTCCAGGAGCGTCTCTGTCGGAGCGCCGATATCGTCGAGGATGTTGACGAAGGGCAGCAGGAACTGGCCGCGCGTCAAAGGAATATCAGCCACTCGGACCTCGCCGCAACTGAGTTGATGCTTTTCACAAAGCCGAATCACGGGGAATTGTGCCCGGCGGGACGGAGCATAACCGGTCGCGATTGGCGTGAAATGGCAAGACGGGCGAGCGGCCCATGCACGAAATGCTCGCAATGGAATTAACAGGGCCGGGGACGCCGCGCGCCGCTTCCGGACTTTGGCTCGCCCCCCAGAACTGGACAGTCCTAGCTGGGTGGATCACGGGCATCTCCGGACCCAAAGTGACGATCAGCCGAATCACGGGCGCGGAATCACTCGGTTTTGCCCCGATGAGCAAATGGAAAAAGACGCCAATGAGGTGCCGTTCAATGCGAATGACGTTGGTCTACAGCCTGAGTTTCCTGGTTCTCTCTCCGTGCGCGGCGTCCGCACAGTCGGTTCCGGTCAACATCGACAACTTCAAGCGAGCCGAGACCGATTTCTATATGAGGAAAACGGTCGATGACGGTGGCCTCGGCAAGTTCGCCCATAGCAGGACGCCGACGCCGATCGACAAGCAGCCCGTGGTCCGGATGAACCGGGATACGCTCTATTCCCAAGCGCTCTTCGACCTCGACGCCGGCCCGGTGACCATCACCCTTCCCGATGCTGGCAAGCGCTTCATTTCGATGCAGATCATCRGCGAAGACCATTACACCCCGATGGTGGTCTACAAGCCGGGCCGCACGACGCTCACGAAGGACAAGGTTGGCACCCGCTATGTGTTCGTTGCGGTGCGTATCCTTGTCGATCCCAACGACAGCAAGGACCTCGCGCGGGTTCACGCTCTGCAAGATGCGCTGAAAGTGGAGCAGAAGTCGGTCGGCAAGTTCGAGGCGCCCAATTGGGACCTGGCTCAACAGAAGAAGATCCGTGAGGCGCTCGAAGCGCTTTCCGAGGCATCCGGCAGCTTCACCAACGCTTTCGGTCCGAAGGGGAAGGTCGATCCGGTCAAGCACCTGATCGGCACGGCAGCCGGCTGGGGCGGCAACCCCGACAAGGATGCATCCTACCCCTCGATCACCCCGGCCAAAAACGACGGCACGACGGTTTATAGGCTCCGGGTCAAGGAGGTC
>NZ_JBFUKD010000230.1:0-5220 GCF_056401005.1 Microvirga sp. P4_G7
CATCAGCGCATCGCGCAGCGCCGCGGCCGTCGGGTTGCCGGGCGATGCCATGGGCGCCGTGGGACGTCTCGCCGATCGGGCCGCACGGTCCTCCGCGACGGTTCTGATCGAGGGTGCGGCGGGCTCTGGCGGGGAAGCCCTGGCGCGCGCCATCTGGTCGATGAGCGAACGCAAGACGCAATCCTTCGTGCGCTTTCATCCCGGCGCGCCCGGCTCAACCTTGGCCGATAAGCTCGTCGAGGTGAGAGACGGCACGCTGCTGTTGCAAGGCGTCGAGCGACTCTCCGGCGACGAACAGGCCATGATCTTACGCGCGCTCCAGAACCGCGAGATCGCGACGCCGCAAATGAAGCGGACCATGCGCTTCGAAGGCCGAATCATCGCCTTCTGTGAGACGCCGCTCATCGAACATGTCCGAGACGGACGATTTCGCGACGACCTCTACTATCGATTACAGACGCTGCCGATCTCGATTCCGGCCTTGGAGGCAAGGCGCGACAGCCTTCCGGCCATTGCGCATTTCTTCATCGAGCGATTCGCGCGCGAAGAGGGAAAATCGGTGAACGGTTTGTCCGCCGAAGCCACTGCTTTGGTGACGCGCTACGACTGGCCGGCCAATTTGCGGCAACTGGAAAGCGTTCTCATGCGCGCCGTACTCCTGGCTGACGGACCGCAATTGAGCGTCGCGGAATTTCCTCAGATTGCCGTCAAGGTCGCGGGCTTCCGCATGGCGGTTCCGCCCGCGCCGTTAAGCCACGCTCCTATGCTCGCTTCACCGGGCATCGAACTGGATGATCCTCATTCATTGCGACTTCTGAGCGAGCACGGTGAAATTCGCACGCTGCAGGAAATGGAAGCCGAGATCATTCGCTACGCGCTCACGCATTATCGGGGCCAAATGTCGGCGATCTCCCGTCAGCTCGGGATCGGACGCTCGACCCTTTACAGAAAGTTGAAGGAATTGGGCCTAGAAAACCGCGTCGTCGATGTAGCCGCTTGAGCGAGTTGCACGTTAAGCTTTGCAGAAGCATGTCGATTCTCGGCCGGCTTGAGCAGCGGCGAAGGCCGGTTCGAGAATGGGGAACAGGAGCGTGAACGGACATGCGTAATCTGCGTAAGACAATGACCTGGCTCAGTCTCGCCGGGTCCGTGTCGATTCTTTCTGTCAGCGCTCTGGCGGCGGAAACGCTTGAGGGCGAGACCCAACAGGGCTCGGCCGAAATTGTCGCGCTCGACACCGCAGATCCGGTTTTCGAGAATGTGTTCCCACAACCGTCCGCACCGGCCCCCGTCTTCTTTTCGGCGGACGATGCGCGTCCTCTGAAAAGCGCAGCCGATCTACCATTGCCGGAAACGCCGCCGGCGGCCGTAACCTTCACAATGGCCGATTGGCTTCGGTCCGCGATGACCGAGCGCCTTGCAGACCCAGCGCTTCTGCGTGAGCAACGCCTCAACGCGAAAGATCGCGATGCGATGGCGGCGGTTTACGCGGCGGCTGCGTATCCGACTCTCTGGTCCCGCGACGGCCAATGGTTGCCGGCCGCTCAATCTCTCGTTGCCGTTTTGAGGAATGCCGCCAGCGACGGACTCGACCCGGCCGATTATCCCCTCCCCGCGTTGCAGATGGGCAAAGATGCCTCACCGAAAGCGTGGTTCGAAGCCGATCTCAAACTGAGCGTGGCGGCGATTCGTTACGCCCGCGATGCGCGGGGCGGCAGGCTCGATCCCGCACGTCTTTCCGCACTGATCACGCCGACGCTCGATCTTCCGTCTGCGGATGGTGTCTTGGTCGTTCTCGGTTCGGCACCGGATGCAGGCACGGCGCTCCTCGGATTCAATCCGCAGCACGAGGGATACCGTGCGCTGAAAGATAAGTTGGCGCGGCTCCGCGACACCAACGTACCGCGGCCTCTCGTGCATGTACCGAAGGGCCCTACCCTGCGTGTCGGCATGCGCGATCCACGCGTGCCTCTCATCCGCGCGCGATTCAATCTCGGGCCAAGTTCAGGGGACGAGACCGCATACGACACCCGCGTCGCGTCAGCCGTCGCGGCTTTCCAAAAGCAGAAGGGCTTGCCGACGAGCGGCGATCTGACGGCGCAAACCCTCGCCGCACTCGACAGCAATGCGTCGCCCGCACGCCTGGAAGGCGACCTGATCGCCAACATGGAACGCTGGCGCTGGCTCCCACGGGATCTCGGCGAGCGGCACATTTCCGTCAACGTGCCGGAGTTCCGCCTGCGTTTCGTCGAGAACGGCGACATCGTGCAGGAAAAGCGCGTGATCGTCGGCAAGAAGGAATCCCAGACGCCGATCTTCTCCGAGGAGTTGAAATACCTGGTCGTCAATCCATCCTGGACGTTGCCGCCGTCGATTCTCAAGAAAGAGTTCCTGCCGGCGCTTGCGAGCGATCCGTCCTACGCCGCGCGCAAGGGCTATAAGGTAATCCGGCGCGGCAATCAGATCTCCGTGCAGCAGCCACCAGGTGAGCGCAATGCGCTCGGATACGTGAAGTTCATGTTCCCGAACCAGCATTCGGTCTACCTTCACGACACGCCCAACCGCAACCTGTTCGCAGCCCAAGGGCGCGCCTTCAGCCACGGCTGCGTGCGTGTCGATCAACCTTTCCAACTCGCCGAGGAAGTGCTCGGCAGTCAGGGATGGACCGAGCAAAAGCTGCGCGGTTTGATCGGCAAGGGCGAGCGCTACATTCACCTGCGCGATCCGCTGCCGGTGCATCTGACCTATTTCACGCTCAGCTTCGACGAGCATGGCGCCATGAAATCCTTCGACGATCTCTATGGGATCAACCGCAAGGTTCGGGCCGCTCTCGGCCTCGATGGCTGATTTTCTCAATTTGGCCCGATTTTCTGCACCGAGCTTAACGCGGAAGTAACCGTCTTCGGCAAATCTCCCTTCATCATCAGGGATGCTGCTCCTTCTCATCGCAGCGCGTAAAAGACGAGTACCACAGTGAGAGTTATGCGTACGGATCGCCAAGCGGCCGCGTTCAAACTTGCGCGCTGCGTCGGCATCGGGCTGGCAGCATTGGCCACCCTTCTCATCGGCGGCACGCGCGGCACCCAGGATGCCATCGCCAATGGCGACACGCGAACCCTGACTTTCTATCACAACAACACCAAAGAGAATCTGACGGTCACGTTCCGGCGGAACGGGCAATACGATTCCTCCGCCCTTGAGCAATTGAACTGGTTTCTCCGCGACTGGCGCCGTGCCGAATCCACCCGTATGGATCCGCGCCTATTCGACACCGTGTGGGAAGTCTACCGCGAGGTCGGTGCGGACCAGCCGGTCCACGTCAACTCGGCCTACCGTTCACCCAACACCAATTCCATGCTGCGCCGCCGCTCGAGCGCTGTCGCCAAGAACAGCCAGCACATGCGCGGAAAGGCGATGGATTTCTATATCCCCGATGCATCGACCGAACGCCTGCGCGCCATCGGCATGCGCCTCCAGAATGGTGGCGTCGGGTATTATCCGAACGCCTATACGCCGTTCGTGCATCTCGACGTCGGCAGCGTCCGTGCCTGGCCACGCATGACCCGCGACCAGCTCGCCCGCATCTTCCCCGATGGCAAGACGGTTCACATTCCGGCGGATGGAACACCGATGGCGCGCTACGAGGAAGCCCGCGCGGAAGTCCTGTCCAAGGGTGGCACTGTCGGGGGTTACACCGCCTACGCGGATGCAGGAGATACAGTCGCCGCGCCGCGCCGCAAGAGCTTGTGGGCGACCCTCTTCGGCGGCAGCGACGAGGATGAGGACGTGGAAGAGATCCGCGCAGCGTCTCGTCCGGGCCGCGCTCTTCTTGCTGGTCGCCGCGGCGGCCCCGACAAGACCAACTACACCGACGACTCCAACGGGTCCGTCTACGCCGCATTGCAGGCCTACAATAGTGCGACTGCGCCGCAGGCGGCGCCGGTCCGCGCCGCGCCTGTCGCGCGCCAGGAACCCGAAGACGAACCTGTGCGCGCAGCCGCAGCGCCTGCGGCGCGCGACGAGCCGGCAGCGCCGCCGCCGCTTCCGCCCGTCGCGCCGACCCGTATCGCCGGTTTGCCGAGCACGATCGATACGCCGACGGGTCCAACGCTCGCCTGGCAGCAGGGATCGTCCGGCGCGAACGGAAGCGCCTCGGATCTCCGGATCGGGCGTGAGGTCGCATTCGCACCCATGCCGCCGCGGCGGCCCGACGACATCGTTGCGACAGGCGCGATCGCGTATGCGCCGATGCCACCGGTCCGGCCGAGCGCGCTCGTTGCGAGCAATCCGATTCCCGGACCTGTCGAATTGCGAGGTTCCACCGAAGTCTTGACAACCGCTTCGGCCGCCAATGTGCCTTTGCCGCCGATCCGGCCCGGCGCGCTGCCCGTGACCGTCGCATCCGCCGGGCCGATCGAGCTGCCCCTTGCCCTTCCGGCTCGCGAAGAATCGATCGCGCGCCCGGCGAAGCCGGTGACGACCTCCAGCAAGAGCGCTCCACCGACACCGCCGAAGCCTAAGATCAGTCCGACGACAAGCGCCCTCACCGCCGGGCCGAGCCTTCAGATGGGTTTCTCGAAAAAACCGCTGGGCGATCTCGCGACGAACCGATTTACGGGACCGGCCGTCAAACCACTGCCCGTCCTGCGATAGGCGGCAAAAAAGAAAGGGCGGGGAAACTCCCCGCCCTTTTTATGTCCGGATCGATCCGTGCGAAACTTCGCCCAATGCGTTTCTAGCGCAACGCGGCGACCCGGGCCGGCGCGACGGCGTCCATGTTCTTCGTCTTTTCATAGAGCCCGCGATTGGTCTGATCYGGGACGAGATCGTCGGAGAGCCCGATCACCGTCTCGGCGGCTCCCAGAAGCAAAGCACCGTCGGGGACCATGGCGTTCGCCAAGCGCTTGAGGACCCCGGTTTTCGTCGGCCTATCGAAATAGATCAGAACGTTGCGGCAATAGACGATGTCGAACGCGCCGAGGTGGCCGAAATCCTTGATCAGGTTGAGGGGGCGATAATCGACCATCGCGCGGATCTGCGGCGCGATCTGCCATTGATCGCCGATGCGGGTGAAATACTTCACGAGAAGCTGAATCGGCAGGCCGCGTTGCACCTCGAACTGATTGTAGAGGCCCGCTTTGGCCCTATCGAGCACGTCCGTCGAGATGTCGGTTGCGACGATTTCGACGCGCCAGCCAGGGAGCCGTGGCGACGCCTCGT
>NZ_JBFUKD010000231.1:0-5208 GCF_056401005.1 Microvirga sp. P4_G7
ATCCAGCACCTCGCCGGCATGAAGGATTCGAAAGTCATCGTCGCCATCAACAAGGACGAGGAAGCTCCCATCTTCCAAGTCGCCGATTACGGTCTCGTCGGGGATCTGTTCACAATCCTCCCGGAACTGCAGGAAGAGTTGACCAAGGCAGGCCGTTAAGGCCAGGAATAGAGAAGCGAACCGGTCGGCATCGGCCGACCGGTCTTCCCTCATAAAAAAGCTCGTGTTCGGGGCGACAGGCAAAAATGGCTATCGAGATCAAAACCGTGGGTGTGATCGGCGCTGGGCAGATGGGCAGCGGCATCGCCCATGTGTGCTCGCTTGCGGGCCTGAACGTTCGCCTTCACGACCTCTCGCAAGAGAGAGTCAATGCGGGCCTCGCCACCATCAACGGCAACATGGCGCGGCAGGTCTCGAAGGAGACGATCTCGGAAGGCGAGCGCCAAGGGGCATTGAGCCGGATCCAGGGCGCAACGAGCTACGACGATCTCGCCGTGTGTGATCTCGTGATCGAAGCTGCAACGGAAAACGAAGAGGTGAAGCGCAAGATCTTCACCGCGCTCTGCCCGTCTCTGCGCCCGGAAACGATGGTCGCGACCAACACCTCGTCGATCTCGATCACGCGCCTCGCAGCATCGACCGACCGGCCTGAGCGCTTCATCGGCATCCATTTCATGAACCCGGTCCCGGTGATGCAGCTCGTCGAGCTGATCCGCGGCATCGCGACGGACGACCCGACCTACGAATCGGCGAAGGAATTCATCGGCAAGCTCGGCAAGACCGCGACGGCGTCGGAAGATTTCCCCGCCTTCATCGTCAAYCGSATCCTGSTGCCGATGATCAACGAGGCGATCTATACGCTCTACGAAGGCGTCGGGTCGGTCGAGGCGATCGACACCGCCATGCGGCTCGGCGCCAACCATCCGATGGGCCCGCTTCAGCTCGCCGATTTCATCGGGCTCGATACGTGTCTCTCCGTGATGCAGGTGCTGCATGAAGGCCTGGCTGATTCAAAATATCGGCCGTGCCCGCTTCTCGTGAAATACGTCGAAGCCGGTTGGCTCGGACGCAAGACAAAGCGCGGTTTCTACGATTACCGCGGCGAGAAGCCTGTTCCGACACGCTGAAATCGCTTCTCTCGATCACGATGAAAACGTGATCGACCACGACGTTTCCAAAAGTCGCTTTGCGCGGAGCATCACGCTCTAGCGCAAGAGTCGCGCCGATGGCACGATGTGCCGGCGCAAGGTTGGGGGCGCATCACATGACGACATCCTTCCGAAGAACCCGCTTGGTCGGCGTCGCTGCCGGTTTCGTTCTGACATTCTGCGGATTCGCGCCCGCGCTCGCGCAGACCGCCTCGCCCAATCCGTTCTGGAACGTGCCCGATATCGGCTCGCTACCCGATGATGCGCAGGGGCGCTTGATTCGTCGCGGGCGGGATCTCATCACGGCGACGTATGCCCACATCGGTCCCGAGGTGGCGGATCCTGCAAAGCGATATGCCGGCAACAATCTCGCGTGCCGCAATTGCCATCTCGATGCCGGAACGAAGAAGTTCGGCATCCCGCTCTGGGGACTGAAGGACCAGTTTCCGCAATACAACGCCGAAACCGGCACGGGATTCACGCTCGTGCAACGCCTGAACGCCTGCATGGAGCGCAGCATGAACGGCCGCGCATTGCCTGACGATTCTCCCGAAATGAAGGCGATGGCGGCCTACGTGACCTTCCTGTCGATCGGCGTCAAACCGGGCGAGGAACTGACAGGCTATGGCGCGGGACAGATGGCGGAGCTCGATCGCGCTGCCGATCCGGTTCGCGGCAAAGCCGTCTTCGCGACGAATTGCGTGATGTGCCACGGCACGGACGGTGCCGGGCTGCGCCGAAGCCTGCCGACGACCGACCTCGGATACATGGTGCCGCCCCTTTGGGGTGAAGACAGCTTCAACAACGCTGCGGGCATGAACCGACTGATCACGATCGCCAACTTCGTCCATTCCAACATGCCGAACGGGACGAGCTACGATGCGCCGCGCCTGTCGGTGGACGATGCGTGGGACGTCGCGGCCTTCGTCGTCTCGCAACCCCGCCCCCAAAAGGCGGACCTTGCCGCCGATTATCCCGACCGGCTGCAGAAGCCCGTCGACACGCCTTACGGACCTTACGCCGACGGATTTTCGCGCGAGCAGCATGTGTATGGTCCGTTCGCCCCCATTCGTGCCGCTCTCGCGAAATTGAAGACCGAAGCGGTGAAGCCGAAACCCTGAAACTACAGCCAGCGGCGGAAAAAATCCGTGAAGAAGTACGGGCCGAAGCTCCACAGGCCCGCCCAGAGCGCGCCGCCGAGCGCGTTGGCGACGACGAAGTGAGGCCAGGGCATGGCGACGGAGCCTGCGACAAGACCGTTGAGCTGACGCAGGACCGCGACGAAACGGGCGCCGAGCACGATGAAGAACCCGCTGTGCTTGAACTTTGCCTCGAAATGATTGAGGCGCTCCGCCGTCAGACCGAGGCGCGGGCCGAAACGCTCGAGGAGCCGCCGTCCACCGTAGCGGCCAATCAAATAGCCGGTGCTGTCGCCGAGAACGGCGGCGATCCAGGCCGCGAGGAAGACATGCCCGATCGCCAGATCCCCCTTCACCGCCAGGAGCGAGCACGCGACGAGGGCGCTCTCGCCAGGAAGCGGCACGCCGAAGGATTCAAAATAGAGAATGATGAAAAGCGCGGCGACGCCGTAGGCGGCAATCGCCGGCTCGATCCAGCTCAGGGCGTCGTGAAAGATCGTGATCGCGGCCTCCCGCCCTCCCTGGGCCCAGCGATCGCCGGTCAGGGTTCCCTTCGCAACTCTTCGCAAGGAGGCGACGGAACGTCAATTTGAGCGGCAGCAATCGGCTGTGGGTGCGGCACAGACGACGCGGCGATTGAGCTTCACAACAACGTCACAGTGCCTGTAGACTCTAACTGCGGAAGACGACTCTTCTCTCAAGAGGAGGTGATGTGACGATCCACGTCCAGCCTGTCGTGAAACCGGATGCCTGTCCGGCGCTAGTCCTCAATGCCGATTACCGGCCCTTGAGCTACTACCCGCTGTCCATCTGGTGCTGGCAAGATGCGATCAAGGCGGTGTTTCTGGACCGTGTGAATATCGTCTCGGAATACGACAAGGTGGTCCGAAGTCCGAGTTTCGAGATCCGTCTCCCCTCGGTGATTTCCCTCAAGACTTACGTCAAGCCGAGCCGAAATCCCGCCTTCACACGCTTCAACGTCTTTCTCCGCGACCGCTTCACCTGCCAATATTGCGGCGATCACAACGATCTCACCTTCGACCACGTCATCCCGCGCTCGAAGGGTGGACAGACGACTTGGGAAAACGTCGTCGCGGCCTGCGCCCCATGTAACCTGCGCAAGAGCGACCGCCTGCCGCGCCAGGCTGAGATGTGGCCCCGTCAGAGCCCTTACGCGCCGACCCTGCACGATCTTCACGCCAACGGSCGCCATTTCCCGCCGAATTACCTTCACGACAGCTGGATGGATTATCTCTACTGGGACAGCGAGCTGGAACCGTAGAACCGTCGCAGAAGACGCGACAGGGTCAGGCCCGAGAGGTTCTTGTTCCCAATGCCGCGACAGCGGCGAGCGCCAGCGAGATCAGCACGTTCCACCCCGCCAAGGACAATCCGAGAAAGCGCCACGCGGCTTCCGTGCAGCTCACGACGCGCGTCCTCTGCAACTGGTTGAGGAAGTCGCCGACATTTCCAGCGCCGGCGCCCGTGCCGCCCCCGCAATCGCTCGGCCCGAGCCACCAGCCCCATTCGACGCCTGCGTGGTAGATTCCGAACCCGGCGCTCACCAGGAACACCAGGGCGAGCAGCCAGAGGCCCGGCTTGCGCAAGGAGGGCGGAAGGAAGGCCACGATCAGCGCCAGCGGAATGCCGACGTAATAGGGATCCCGCTGCATGAGGCACAATTTGCAGGGTTGGTAGCCGAGACCGTACTGAAAAACATAGGCGCCGCCGATGGTCGCCGCGGCTCCCAGCGCAATGGCAAGCGCCGCCTGTCTCATGGTCACCTGCATTCCGGTCACTCGTATCCCAGTCACCTGTATCCCAGTCACCTGTATCCCAGTCTCGCGCGGATTCACGTCGCTGCGTCCCGCTCGGCTCAAAGAAGATAGCGGAAGGCGACGAAGCCTCCGACGATCATGACGATAGCCCCGGCCGCGACGACGTTGAAATGCCGATCGATCACATTCTTGATGGCGGGTCCGAACCGGCTCATCAACAGGGCGACAAGGAAGAACCGTGCGCCCCGGGTGATGATCGACAACACCACGAACCAGAACAGGTTGTAGCCGGCGAAGCCCGACGTGATGGTGACGAGCTTGTAGGGGATCGGCGTCAGCCCCTTCAAAAGAATGATCCAGTGGCCGTACTCGGCATAGGAGTGCCTGAACGTCTCGGCCCCTTCGGTCAGGCCGTAGAGCTGGAACAGCCAGGCGCCGACCGATTCATAAAGCAGCGCGYCGATGAGATAGCCGAGCAGGCCGCCGATCACCGATGTGACGGTGCAGATCGCCGCATAGAACCAGGCCTTGTCCGGCCGGGCGAGCATCATGGGCACCAGCATCACATCCGGCGGGACAGGAAAGAACGAGCTCTCGGCAAAGGAAACCGCCGCCAGCGCGTAGGGCGCGGAGGGCTTGGCCGCCAGGGACAATGTCCAATCGTAAAGACGTCTGAGCATACAGGACCAGAAGCTGTCGCGGCCGATTTCAGCCTGGGCTCTTTGAGCACAAGCGATCTCCAAAGGCGAGACCCTTCTCTCCCGGCCCTCTCCCGGATTGACCAGCTCCCGTGGCGATGCTACTCGGCAGGCCACAGAGCCCCTGTGGCGGAATTGGTAGACGCGCTCGACTCAAAATCGAGTTCCGCAAGGAGTGCTGGTTCGATCCCGGCCAGGGGCACCACTCTGTTTTCGCGACCCGTCTGCGGTCTTCTTCCCCTTCCTTTTTCGCGCGAACTTTTGCCCCGGCGGCGGCATCGGGTATGCTCACGGTCTGGCGAATCCCCTTGAAACGGGTGTCTTCGCTTTCACAATCCGCCTGGAGATAGGAATGTCGAAGCCGCCGAACAGGATGCGGGGTGGGGGCGATCCCTGGAAGAACGCCGAAGCGGCTTTCAAGGCCGCGACGACGAAACCCCTCGAC
>NZ_JBFUKD010000232.1:0-5200 GCF_056401005.1 Microvirga sp. P4_G7
GAACGCGCACGCGCAATGATGACCAAGGTCGGTCTGCGGCCGGAACATTACAGCCGCTACCCGCACATGTTCTCGGGTGGGCAGCGCCAGCGTATCGCGATCGCCCGCGCGCTGATGCTCTCGCCGAAGCTGGTGGTCGCGGACGAACCGGTATCGGCGCTCGACGTGTCGATCCAGGCTCAGGTTCTCAATCTTCTCGCCGACCTTCAGGCGGAATTGGGCCTCGCCTATCTCTTCATCTCGCACGATCTCGGCGTCGTCCGGCACATCGCTCACGATGTGCTCGTGATGTATCTCGGCAACGTGGTCGAGCAGGGCCCGAAGGAGCGCATCTATGCGCGTCCGCTGCATCCCTATACGCAGGCGCTTCTGTCCTCGACACCGGGTGTGACGGGTGCCAAGCGCGAGCGCATTGTGCTGAAGGGCGAACTACCGTCGCCGCTCAACCCGCCGACGGGATGCGTGTTCTCGACACGCTGTCCCTATGTCACGGACCGCTGCCGTGCAGAACGGCCGATCCTGCGCGAACTCGACGGCCGCAAAGTCGCGTGCCACTACGCCGAGAACTTTCTCGAGAAGGCGGCTTAGTCTCGCCTGACGCGCATTTTGCCATCAAGCGGATCGCGCAGCCGGCAATGCGACCGGCTGCTCGAACGTCGCGGCCGGCGGCTGCACGTCGCTTTGCGACTGCGCCTCCTCGATACAGCGAGACACCGCATCCCTCAGCGAGCTGACGCAGTGATCCGCGTCGATCGCCGTACATAGGGATTCGGCGCCGGCGGCGAGATCCGCCCGCCACATTCCCACCAGGACGGGGACATCCGGCAGATGCTTGCGCAGGCGGCGCACGAGATAGCGCAGATGCGCAGGCGCGCCGCCGAATTCCAGATACGAGACGCAAATCATCTTCACGCCCGTCGCGTTCAGTCGCGCGATGTTCGCGCGGGTGACCGCTTCGTTCTGAACGACCTGCGCGCCGAGATTGTGCTTGCCGAGGAGCTGCGCGAGCATGTCGGCCGCCACCTCGTCGAGAGGACCGCGACCGGCGATGCACATGACGGCTCCATCGGCTCGCCAGCTCTCATCGATCGTCTGGCCGGGCTCCACGACGATGGCTTTCTCCTGCTCGTCCTTCGCCTCGCTCTCGGTGCTATTCACCGAATCGGTTGGTCCGGGCTCGACGTCCTCGTGCGCGCCGAGATCGTTGATCAAGGTTTCCATCACGCCGACGACACGCTCGAGCTGCGGCCCGGTCAAGACATTGCGCGCCGAATCGTTCGCCGCGATCTGCAATCCGCCGAGAGCGACATCGTCGTAATAGGACGATAGGGACCGCTCCTTGAGCAATTGCTCCGCCGATTCGAGCGCCTCGTCCGGATCACCTGCCAGCATGCGTTGATAAAGGTTTTCGGCCGGCGACAAGGCGGGACGGTCGCCGAGAAGGACGTCCAGGAATTCGAGGCGTTCCACGTGCCGCCCGAGGACGACGAGACACAACGTCAACGGCGTCGCGATCAGGAGGCCGACGGGCCCCCACAACCATGTCCAGAAGATCGCCGACACGACGACGGCGAAAGGCGACAGGCCGGTGCTTTGTCCGTACACCACCGGCTCGACGATTTGCCCCATGACCGGCTCGGAAATCACGAACAGCGCGRGCGTCATGATCGCCATCGACCAGCCGGGATCGACGGCAGCGGCCAACATGGCGGGGAAAGCCGCCGCGATGATCGACCCGATATAGGGAACGAACCGCATCAGCGCGGCAAAGATGCCCCACAGAAACGGACTTGGCACCCCGATGACCCACAATCCAGCCGCGATGAACACGCCGAAGGTCGCGTTGAGGGCGAGCTGCGTCACGAAGAACCGGCTCAGCCGGCGCGCCGCGTCGTCCATCGCGATCGTCGTGCGGTGTAGGTCGCTGGATCCGAACAGCCGGATCATGCGATYGCGCAGATCCTCCCGCTGCAACAGGATGAAGATCAGGACCACGAGGATGATGCCTGTGGTCGCAAAGGGCTTCAGAACCGGGACGAGGATGTTCTGGACCAATTCAAGTGGCGTCGGATCCGGCTGGTGCACCTCCACCGGCAACGGACCCGGCTCCGGGTTCGCGGGCGCCGGCGTCGCCGCCGCTGCTGCCGGCGGCTGGGAGGGCTCGGCTTCGCGGGTGGCCTTGTTCAATTCGTGGCCGATGCTGCGCACCATCGCCGGTAGGCGTCCGATCATGCCCTCTCGCAGTGTCGACAGTTTCTCGCGTACCGTGGCCTGATAGGTCGGGAGCTCGGTGGCGAGGCCCGCCACCTGATAGCCGATCACGCTGCCGAGCGACCCTAAGATCCCAAGGACCAGCAGGACCGCGATGATCACCGAGGGAATCCGGCCGAGGTGCCATCGCCGCAAGACATCGACGAACGGGGCGATGACGAAGGCGAGCAGAATCGACATCGTGACCGGCAGGAAGATCTCCCGCCCCACATAGAGGACGGCGAGAACGCCAGCGACGACGGTGAACGTGAGGAGGCCCGAGACGCCCGGCACGTTGGGAGGCATCACCCGGTTTTGCTGCGGCGGTGGGACGAGATCAGAGCTTGGCATTGCGGTCCCTCACGCCGCGAGACCCGCCCCACGGCGATCATCAACGCTCAAGCGCGCCGAACGATCCAACAAGCTTGGCCGGAGCTTCTTTTTGCACTGCAGCAAAAATGATCTAAGGTTACCGGTCCAAGGATGTTATGGAACACGATGAAGGTTGCGACCGAGCATTTCAGCTTCCAGAGCGGCGAGACGACCATTTCCGTTGAAGCGATCGCCACGGCGGGGTCGGACCCTCGTCCGGCGCTCTTGATCCTGCACGGCGCCGACGGGTTGAAGGTCAACACCCGCTATCGCGAAGGGGCCAATGCGCTCGCCGCCGCGGGATACCGTGTGTTTCTGATCCATTATCTCGACCGTACGGAAGAATGGCACGTGTCGCTGGCGACGTTGTTTCAGAATTTCGGGCCATGGCTGGAAACCGTGCGCGATGCCATCGACTGGCTGTCGCTGCGGCCGGAGGTCGACCCGGAGCGAATCGGCATCATCGGCGTTTCGCTCGGCGCCGCCCTCGGGCTTGCGATCGCTGGCACGGACGAGCGCATCAAGGTCCTGGTCGATTATTTCGGACCGCTCCCCATCGGCGCCCTGACCAATACCGGGCGCCTGCCGCCGACGCTGATCCTGCACGGCGTGCTCGACGCCATCGTCCCCGTCGCGAACGCCTACGCGATCGAAGCGCTGGTGAAGCGCCAGGGTGTTCCCTACGAGATCCACATCTATCCCGGACAGGGCCACGGATTTCGCGGCAAGGCGCAAGCCGACGCCATACAGCGCGTCATTGCATTCCTCGCGACGCACCTGCCGCCTGCCGTCCCAGGCTCATCCTGAGGGCTTTTCGCCGCGCTTGCAGACCGCTACGTTGCCTCGAATCGACACGACGAGGGACGACCATGGCCGCATCCGACAAAACACCGACCACCAACCCGTTTTTCGGCGCGTGGACGGAGCCGTTCGGATTGCCGCCTTTCGACCAGATTACACCCGATCACTACAAGCTCGCCTTCGACAAGGCGCTCGACGAGCAGCAAGCCGAAATCCGTAGCATCGCCGCCAATGCGGAAACGCCGAGTTTCTCGAACACCATCGAAGCGCTCGAGAAGAGCGGCGCTGCGCTGAAGCGCGTCAGTTCGGTTTTCTTCAACCTTGCCGGCTCGCATACGAACCCGGCGATTCAGGCGATCGAGCGAGAAATGGCGCCGCTCCTCGCCAAGCACCGCAACAGCACCTTCATGAACGAAGATCTGTTTCAGCGCGTCGACGATTTGTACGAAAGGCGCGAAACGATCGCGCTGAGTGCGGAGCAAAAGCGCGTCCTCGACCGCTATCGCACGATCTTCGTCCGCGCGGGCGCGCAGCTCAAAGGCGACGACAAAGCCCGTCTCGCTGCGATCGTGGAGCGTCTGGCGACGCTCGGAACGCAATTCTCGCAGAACGTTCTCGCCGACGAGACGTCCTACAGACTGGTTCTAAACAATGAATCCGATCTGGCGGGACTTCCCCCCTTTCTGCGGGAAGCGGCCGCGCAAGCCGCTGCGGATGCCGGCCTCCCAGGGAAACATGTCATCACGCTCTCGCGTTCGAGCATCGAGCCGTTTCTGCAATATTCGAGCCAGCGCGACTTGCGCGAACAGGCTTTCAAGGCATGGGCCTTGCGCGGCGATCTCGACGGCGAAACGGACAACAAAGCGATCATCGCCGAGACCGTGAAGCTGCGCGCCGAGCGGGCGAAGCTTTTGGGCTACGACACGTTCGCCGACTTCAAACTTGCCGACACGATGGCGAAGACACCCGCCGCTGTGCGCGAGCTTCTGGAAGCGGTCTGGCAGCCGGCCCGCGCCCGCGCCATGTCCGAGCGTGACGACCTGCAGACGCAGGCACAATCCCAGGGAGACAACATCGCCATCGAGGCATGGGATTGGCGCTACTATGCCGAACAGGTGCGAATGGCGCAGCACAGCCTCGATGAGGCGACGACCAAGCCGTATTTTCAGCTCGACCGCATCATCGAGGCTGCGTTCGATACCGCACACCGCCTATTCGGCCTGAGCTTCAGGGAATTGCAGAGTTTCCCGCGCTACCACCCCGATATCCGCGCGTGGGAGGTCATCGGCCGGGACGGAAAGCATCTCGGCGTTTTCATCGGCGATTATTTCGCGCGCGCATCGAAGCGCAGCGGCGCCTGGATGAGCAGCTTCCGCATGCAGGAAAAACTGACGGGCGACATCCGGCCGATCATCGTGAACGTCATGAACTTCGCCAAGGGTGGCAAGGACGAACCGGCGCTTCTGAGTTTCGACGACGCGCGAACGCTCTTCCACGAATTCGGTCACGCCTTGCACGGGTTGATGTCCGACGTGACCTATCCCCTTCTCGCGGGAACCAGCGTGTCGACCGATTTCGTCGAGCTTCCGTCTCAGCTCTACGAGCATTGGCTGTCACAACCGGACATCCTTCGCCGTTACGCCACGCATTACCGCACGGGTGAAGCGATTCCCGAGGATCTCCTCGGACGCCTCATGGCGGCGCGCAATTTCAATCAGGGTTTCTCGACCGTCGAGTATCTGGCCTCCGCCTTTGTCGATCTCGACCTGCACAGCGC
>NZ_JBFUKD010000233.1:0-5180 GCF_056401005.1 Microvirga sp. P4_G7
GGAATGGGAGCGAGCAGATACAGGACGGCTGCCAGCGGCGTCGCTTTTGCGATCACCGCGGTCAGGAGCGCCGAGACGAGGCCCGCGCCGATTCCTGTAATGATAAAGTTCATGTCTCTCGCTGTCCCGCTGCTCGACGGCAGGGTTAGGGGATTGCGCCCCAACAAATCCGACGGGATTGCACCGTCGAGTGGTCTTTGGCACCCGGCGGATCAGTCCGCCGGGTGGTCGTTCGTGTAGGCTTAGCGGATCACGTAGGGCAGCAGGCCCATGAAGCGCGCGCGCTTGATCGCCTGGGCGAGTTCGCGCTGCTTCTTGGCCGAAACGGCCGTGATACGCGAGGGCACGATCTTGCCGCGCTCGGAAATGTAGCGCGAAAGAAGCTTCGTATCCTTGTAGTCGATCTTCGGCGCATTCGGGCCCGAGAACGGGCAGGTCTTGCGACGACGGAAGAAAGGACGACGGCCACCACCGCCGCCACCACCACCAGCACCAAATGCCATGATCAGTTCTCCTCGCCTTCGTAGCCGCCGCCGTCACGCTCGCGACGCTCGCGGTCCTTGCGCTCGTCACGGTCACGCTTCTGCATCATCACCGACGGCTCGCTCTCGAGCTCGTCGACGCGGACGGTCATGAAGCGAAGGATGTCTTCGGAGATGCGCATCTGGCGCTCCATCTCGGCAACGGCCGGAGCCGGGGCATCGAGATTGAAGAGGGTGAAGTGCGCCTTGCGGTTCTTCTTGATGCGGTAGGCGAGGGACTTGACGCCCCACATTTCGGTCTTCTCGACCTTGCCACCGTTCTGTTCGACGACGGACTTATAGGTCTCGACCATCGCTTCGACCTGCTGGGACGTAACGTCCTGGCGAGCCAAAAAGATATGCTCATAGAGAGGCATAGCGGGCCTTTCTCAAGGGTGAGTTCAAGCTTAGGCACAAATAACTCGTGTCTAGAGCCGGTTCGCGCGTCCGATCGGCGCCAAGCCCTTCGAGCCTGCAAGGCCCGAGCGGTTGTCGAAGGCGGAGACACGGGACGACGGATCTGCGAGAAATCCTGCCTGGCGAGCCAGACCGTCCGTTCAGCCCCCGGCCGGAGCGAACGCGAAGCGGCGGCTATAGAGGGTTTCCGGATCCAAGACAAGGTCGCAGGCGAAACTTATCGCGTTCTCTCGCCTTCACATCGGCCTTCGTCGTAATTCCAAGCGCCGCCGTTGTCCAAGCAGGCATCGATCCGGCCTGCTTCGGTTTGACCGTAGAAATAGCCGACCGTGGCGAGAGCCAAGAAGGACCACATCAAAACATGCTCCCGCTATAGAATGGTCTGCAATGGTTGATCGTGCGAACCGGCACGGCGAGACGTGCGGATATCGCCGCCCGCCCGCTAGCCAAACACCATCAATCGGCTAAAACAATCCTATGACGACTCCCCCTTTACGCCTCGGCGTCAATATCGACCACGTCGCCACCGTTCGGAATGCGCGCGGCGGTCCCTATCCCGATCCGATCCGCGCCGCTCATCTGGCCGTGCTGGCCGGTGCCGACGGGATCACCGCGCACTTGCGCGAAGATCGCCGGCACATCCGCGATCAGGATATGGRGCGGCTGCGGCGGCAGCTTTTCGTGCCGCTCAACATGGAGATGGCGGCGACAGCGGAGATGGTCCGCCTCGCGACCGCCTGGCGTCCCCATGCAGCTTGTCTGGTGCCCGAGAAGCGGGAGGAGCGCACCACCGAAGGCGGGCTCGACATCATCGGCAGCCACGCAAGCCTCCTGCCGGCAATTGCCGAATTGCGGGACGCCGGCATCCGCGTGTCGCTCTTCGTGGAACCGGAAATCGAGGTCATGGAAGCGGCGAACCGCCTCGGAGCGCCGGTCGTTGAACTGCACACCGGCACCTATTGCGAAGCGGCCTTGGCCGCTGATCACGAGCGCGTGGCTCACGAGATCCAGCGTATCCGCCGGGCGGCCGAGCATGGCGCCTCGCTTGGATTGGAGATCCATGCCGGCCACGGACTGACGTTCGACACCGTCGGCGCCATCGCGGCCATTCCGCAGATCGCGGAACTGAACATCGGCCATTTCCTCATCGCCGAAGCCATCTTCATGGGACTCGACGAGGCCGTTCGGACGATGCGGGCGGCAATGGATGCCGGCCGGGCGCAAGCCGCATGATCATCGGCATCGGCTCCGACCTCTGCGACATTCGGCGCATCGAGCGCTCCATCGCGCGGTTTGGGGACCGATTCACCCATCGGATCTTTACGCCTGGCGAACGGGCGAAAAGCGACCGCCGACGGGCCCGCGCGCCGTCGTACGCCCGTCGCTTCGCGGCCAAGGAGGCTTGCTCCAAAGCGCTCGGAACCGGCCTTAATCAAGGCGTTTTCTGGCGCGACATGGAGGTCGTCAACCTTCCCGGAGGGCGCCCGACCATGCGCCTCACCGGGGGAGCGTTGAAGCGTCTGCAAGCGATGACGCCGCCGGGGTACGAGGCTTTCGTGCACGTGTCGCTGACGGACGAGCCGCCCCTCGCACAAGCCTTCGTCATCATCGAGGCCCTTCCTCGCGCATGATCAGAAGTGCCGTCGCGTTTCAAGGCAATCCGGCCGCATTGCGGCCCTCAGGTAATCCGGCCGCGTTGCGGCCCAAGGCGTCATAGGCTATGCGGACGTCCCGAAGCATGGGTGATTTCACGTGAACGAAAACGTCAAGGTCAAGAAGGAAGAAGGCGGCCTGTGGGAGACCATCAAGGTCATCGTCCAGGCCCTTCTCATTGCGGTCGTCGTCCGCACGATCCTTTTCCAGCCCTTCAACATTCCGTCCGGATCGCTCATCCCGACCCTTCTGATCGGGGACTACCTGTTCGTCTCCAAATATTCTTACGGCTACTCGCGCTATTCGATCCCCTTCGGACCTCCCGTTTTCTCCGGCCGGATCCTGGCCTCGGAGCCCAAGCGCGGTGACATCGCGGTCTTCAAGCTGCCAAAGGACAATTCCACCGACTACATCAAGCGCGTCGTCGGCCTCCCCGGCGACCGGATCCAGGTCATCGGCGGCGTGCTCCAGATCAACGGGCAGGCGGTAAAACGCGAGCGCGTCGAGGATTACCWGACCACCGATCTCTATGGCCGCCCCATCGCCGTGCCGCAGTACAAGGAGACCTTTCCGGAAGGAACGTCTCACTTCGTCATCGAACGGGACGGAGATCGCGGATATTGGGACAACACAAACGTCTATGTCGTGAAGCCGGGCCATTTCTTCATGATGGGCGACAACCGGGACAATTCGACGGATTCCCGCGACGAGGCGAGTGTCGGCGAGGTGCCGTTCGAGAACTTCATCGGCAGGGCCGAAATCATCTTCTTCTCCATCGATGAGAACGCGTCCCTTTGGCGGCCTTGGGAATGGCCGCGCTATATCCGGTGGAACCGTATGTTCGACCGGATTCATTAGGCCCGTGGCTCGCCGCAAATCCAACCCAGACGAATTGCAGACGACACTCGGCTACCGCTTCAAGGACGCCGGTCTGCTGGATTTGGCGCTGACGCACGTGAGCGCCTCGCCGGCTGCGACCGGCGCGAGCTATCAACGGCTCGAGTTTCTCGGGGATCGCGTGCTCGGCCTCGTCGTCTCCGAGATGCTCTATGCGAGCTTTCCGGAGGCCAGCGAGGGCGAATTGTCCCGTCGCCTGTCGGAACTCGTGCGCCGAGAGACTTGCGCGGAGGTCGCGACTGTTTGGGATGTCGCTCCACATCTGAAGCTCGGCGCCGGCGAGGCGCTCTCGGGCGAGCGCCGCAACCCGACGATCCTGGCGGACGTCTGCGAATCGATCATCGGTGCGGTCTTCCTGGATGGCGGCTATGATGCCGCGAAGATCGTGATCGAGGGTGCGTTCAAGGGGAAGCTCGATTCCCCCCGCCGCGCTATGCGCGACCCGAAAAGTGCTTTGCAGGAATGGGCGCAGGGTAGGGGCCTTCCGACCCCCACCTACGCTATCGTCGAGCAGACCGGACCCCACCACGCGCCGCGTTTTCGCGTGATGGTGAAAGTGCAGGGCACGGAGGACGAGTTCGGCACCGGAACGTCGAAACGGATTGCCGAACAGGCTGCAGCGCGCACCCTGTTGATGCGCGAACAAGTGTGGACAGAGGAAGAGCATGGCTCAGCCTGAAGTGACCCAAACGAAAGCCGGCTTCGTCGCGCTCATCGGTGCGCCGAATGCGGGCAAGTCCACCCTGCTCAATTCCCTCGTGGGATCGAAGGTTTCGATCGTCTCCCGCAAGGTGCAGACGACCCGTGCCCTGGTGCGCGGCATCGCCATCGAAGGCAACGCGCAGATCGTGTTCGTCGATACACCCGGCATCTTCAAGCCGAAGCGCCGGCTCGACCGTGCGATGGTCACGTCCGCGTGGGGCGGTGCGGCGGATGCGGACGCCGTCGCGTTCCTGCTCGACGCCCGCCGCGGGATCGATGAAGAGGCCGAGGCCATTCTGGCGAAGCTGCCGGACCTCAAACGTCCGAAGATCCTCATCCTGAACA
This sequence comes from Microvirga sp. P4_G7, assembly GCF_056401005.1. Lineage (NCBI taxonomy): Bacteria > Pseudomonadati > Pseudomonadota > Alphaproteobacteria > Hyphomicrobiales > Methylobacteriaceae > Microvirga > Microvirga sp. P4_G7. The sequence goes on from NZ_JBFUKD010000233.1 coordinate 4,536, forward strand.
AGATCGACTTGATCGAACGTTCGACGCTGCTGGCGCTCTCGGCCAAGCTCAACGAGAAGGTCGATTTCACGCATACCTTCATGATCTCGGCGCTCAAAGGCGACGGACTGGCGGCATTGAAACGAGAGCTTGCCGGTATGATGCCGGCGGGACCGTGGCTCTATCCCGAAGACCAGATTTCGGATGCGCCGCTGCGCATGCTCGCCGCCGAGATCACCCGCGAAAAGATCTACGAGCGCCTTCACGAGGAGCTGCCTTACGAATCCACCGTCGAAACCGACCAATGGCAGCAGCGTCCCGACGGATCGGTGCGGATCGAGCAGACGATCTTCGTCGAGCGCGACAGTCAGCGCATGATCGTGCTCGGAAAGGGCGGCCAGACCATCAAGGCCATCGGCCAAGCCGCTCGGCGTGAAATCGCCGAGATTGCCGAAACCAAGGTGCACCTTTTCCTGTTCGTCAAAGTCCGCGAGAACTGGAGCGACGATCCGGAACGCTACCGCGAGATGGGCCTGGAATTCCCGCGCGGCGGGTAGGCTGCATCCGACCCTTGTCATGGCCGGGCTCGTCCCGGCCACCCCGTTCGGTATGGCGCGGCGCTTTTCGCAGCGAGGTCACCGGGACAAGCCCGGTGATGACTTGCGG
>NZ_JBFUKD010000234.1:0-5157 GCF_056401005.1 Microvirga sp. P4_G7
AGATTCAGAGGCCTGCCCGATGACCAACCTCACGACGAAGATCGCCTCGCATCGAGGGGGCTCCGACCTTTGGCCGGAGAACAGCCGGCTGGCCTTCAGGAATTCCATGAACCTTCCCGTCGATTTCATCGAATTCGATGTGCACCGGTCCCGCGACGGAATGCTTCTGGTCCACCACGATCCGGTTCTCGGCCGGACGAGCGAGGGAGAGGGTTCGATCGCGGACATGCCATGGAGCGAGCTGCGTTCGCGCCATTTGAAGGGGACAGACGGCGAGAACCTGCCGACTTTCGCCGAGGTGCTCGACATCGTCACCGCCGGGCCGATGGGACTGAGGATCGAGCTGAAGGACAAGGCGGATGGAAGCCGTTACGACGGGATGGAGGCGGAGGTGCTGGCGGTCCTCGGCGCGCGCAACGTCCTCGACCGTGTCACCTTCACCTCGTTCAACATCGAGACCTTGAAGACCTTGGCCCTATTGGCGCCCAACGTGCCTCTGATCTGGCTCATCAAGACAGAGGCCTATGAGGCCGACGGGCGCGTGTTGAAGGATTATTGCGAGCGGGCCCTGGGCGCCGGGATTCCCGAAATTTCCCTCCGCATCGAGCAGATGGGCGATGGCGATGTTGAGTTCTGCGAGGGCCGTGGCCTGCGGTTCGGAGTCTTCGCCGCCCACACCGAAGCGGCCATCGTGAGGGCGTTCCAACACAACGTTGCCGCCTTCACGACTGATAGGCCTGATATTGCCGTCGACGTGCGGGCGCGGTTGCTCGACGCCGCAGAGTGAGCCGACCAGGCCCAAGACGAACGGGCTGGCGGGTGCTGCCGCAGAACCCTGCGCGACTCGCGTCCTGAGGGATAGAAAATCCGCTTCGATGATTCTAACATTCGTTCGGTAGATTGCGAGGCGCTCGCCTCGCAGGGCGAGGACCATGGCGGAATTCGACAATCAAGTATGCGTCGTCACCGGCGGAGGGCGTGGAATCGGGCGGGCGATCGTCGAGATGTTCGCGGCGGAAGGCGCCGAAGTGCATTCGCTCGACGCCGGTGCGCAGCCGGTCTCGCGAGGTGGCGGCAATGTGCATCTCCATCATTGCGACATCACGGATTTGGCGGGGGTCGAGAGCATTTTCGAACGGCTTAGGTCGCGTTCGGCAAGGGTCGACGTTCTGGTCAACAATGCAGCGACCGTCACGCGCGCTGTGACGATCATGGAACTCTCGCCACAAGAATGGCAGAGGACGCTCGACGTCAACATTACCGGCGCCTTCAACGTCACCCGTAGCGCTCTCGGGTTGATGGGCAAAGGAGGCCGGATCATCAATCTCGCCTCGACCTTCGCCCATGTCGGCTCACCGGGACGCGTCGCCTACTCGACCACCAAAGGCGCGATCCTCGCCTTCACGCGAAGCTTGGCGCTCGATACGGCCGCACAAGGAATTCGCGTCAACTCGATCTCTCCCGGCGGCATCGCGACCGACCGGCTGATCGAATTATTCGGATCGGAGCAGGCGGCCGAGGACCACCTCGCGCATCTCCACCCGATCGGGCACACCGGCAAGCCGGACGATATCGCCAACGCGGTGTGGTATCTCGCATCGAGGCGCGCGACCTTCATGACCGGTGCCGATCTTCTCGTCGACGGTGGATATACCGCGCAGTGACCCGATGCCGGGCCTGTCCCAAAGACTCCTGTTGCCAATCTTTCGAACGTTCGTTAGATTTTCTGGCAACCAGATCGCCGAGCGCATACCGGCCGTCGGAGGGAGAACGTCATGCCGAAATACAATCTCATTGCTCTCACCAACCCACACGAAGGCCGGGACGATGAATTCAACGATTGGTACACGAACATCCACCTCGCCGATGTGTTGAAACTGCCCGGCGTGACCGCGGCCCAGCGCTATCGCCTCTCGGATACGCAGCACCGCCCCGGGCCATTCGAGTGGTCGTACATGGCCGTTTATGAGATCGACATCGACGATATCGGAGAGACATTGTCGGCGCTGAAGGCAGCGTCGGGAACAGAGGCGATGCCCTTGTCTCCGGCACTTCGTTCCGAGCGCATGGTGTGGATCTATCAGCCGATCACTGAACGCGTCGAGCGTCCAGCGGACGTTCTGGCCTGATCGACGTATTCCGACGAGCGCAGGGCGCTCCCAAAAAAATCCAACGAGGTAACAAGCCGATGAAAGTGCTCGTTCCGGTCAAGCGAGTCGTCGATTACAACGTGAAAATCCGGATTAAGTCGGACGGCTCCGGCGTCGAACTCGCGAACGTGAAAATGTCGATGAATCCGTTCGACGAGATTGCGGTCGAGGAAGCGATTCGACTCAGGGAATCCGGCAAGGTGGAGGAGATCGTTGCGGTTTCGATCGGGCCAGCGCAGGCCCAGGAAACCCTGCGCACGGCGCTCGCCATGGGCGCTGATCGCGCGATCCTGATCAAGGTCGACGACGGCGTCGAGCCGCTCGGCGTCGCCAAGGTCCTGAAGGGCGTTGTCGATGCGGAAAAGCCGGATCTGGTGATTCTGGGCAAGCAGGCCATCGACGACGATTCCAATCAAACCGGTCAGATGCTCGCCGCGCTTCTCGGATGGGCGCAGGGAACGTTCGCCTCCAAACTGGAGATTGGCGGTGGCAAGGCTCGGGTGACGCGCGAAGTGGATGGCGGATTGCAGACCATCGAACTCGATCTTCCGGCTATCGTGACCACGGACCTTCGCTTGAACGAGCCGCGCTACGCGTCGTTGCCCAATATCATGAAGGCCAAAAAGAAACCGCTCGACGAGAAGATCGCGGCGGATTTCGGCGCCGATGTCGCCCCGCGATTGAGGGTGCTCAACACCGAAGAACCTCGCGGGCGTCAGGCCGGCGTCAAGGTAAAGTCGGTGGCCGAGCTCGTCGACAAATTGAAGAACGAAGCCGGCGTGCTTTGATCTAGCGACGAGGACGGGCAAGAACAGGCAAGAACAGGCAAGAACAGGCAAGAACAGGCAAGAACAGGCAAGAACAGGAACGAGAGACATGGCAATTCTTCTGATCGCCGAACACGACAACGCGACGCTTTCCGAGCAGACCGCGAAGGCGCTCTCGGCAGCCCTCAAAATCGGCACGGATGTACACGTCCTCGTCGCCGGAAAAGGCGCAAAAGCGGTCGCTGGCGCGGCGTCGAAGCTGAACGGTGTGAGCAAGGTCCTGTTGGCGGAGGCGGATGAACTCGAGCAGTTCCTGGCCGAGCCACTTGCCGCGCTGATCGTCGCACTCGCCGGCAGCTACGATACATTCATCGCCCCGGCCACAGCATCGGGCAAGAACGTCATGCCGCGCGTCGCCGCGCTCCTCGATATCGCGCAGATCTCGGAGATCGTGGAGGTCGTAGCACCTGATACCTTCAAGCGGCCGATCTATGCGGGCAACGCCATTCAAACGGTGCAATCCACCGATTCCAGAAAGGCGATCACGGTCCGAACGGCATCATTCCAGGCCGCCGGCGAAGGCGGCTCGGCGCCGATCGAGAGCGTCAGCGCCGTTGGCAACCCTGGGATCTCGGCCTTCGTCGAAAACAAGCTTTCTGAGAGCGATCGCCCGGAGCTCACAGCGGCAAAGATCATCATCTCAGGTGGTCGGGCACTCGGATCCTCGGATAAGTTCGAAGAAGTCATCCTTCCCATTGCCGATAAACTCGGAGCAGCCGTCGGCGCGTCCCGTGCGGCGGTCGATGCGGGCTATGCGCCGAACGACTGGCAGGTCGGCCAGACCGGCAAGATCGTCGCTCCTGATCTCTACATCGCGGTCGGTATCTCCGGCGCCATCCAGCACCTCGCCGGCATGAAAGATTCCAAGGTCATCGTCGCCATCAACAAGGACGAGGAGGCGCCCATCTTCCAGGTCGCCGATTACGGTCTCGTCGGGGATCTGTTCACAATCCTTCCGGACCTGCAGAAGGCTCTATGAAATGACCGAAGTTTCGGGTGCCTTGTCCGGCGTCAAAGTCATCGATCTGACGCAGATGCTGGCCGGTCCCTATTGTACGATGCTTCTCGCGGACCAGGGCGCAAGCGTCATCAAGATCGAGCCGGTCGAAGGAGATCCGACCCGACATTTCGGCCCCTTTCCGACCGACGACACAGCTCACCATTTCGGCGGCTATTTCCAGAGCACGAACCGCAACAAGAAAAGCGTCGCGCTCGACTTGAAATCCGACGAAGGAAAGGCGCTGTTTCGGCGCTTGGCGAAGGATGCCGATATCGTCGTCGAAAACTTCCGCGCCGGCGTCATGGACAGGTTGGGCATCGGCTACGAGGTTCTGGCGCAGGACAATCCGCGCCTGGTCTACGCGGCGATCCGCGGCTTTGGCGATCCGCGCACGGGCGCAAGCCCTTATGTGAACCGCCCGGCCTTCGACGTGGTGGCGCAGGCGATGGGCGGCGCGATGGGAATCACGGGGCCCGATTCCGTTACGCCGATCAAGATCGGTCCAGGTATTGGCGATATTTTCCCGGCTTCACTCGCTGCCTTCGGCATCATGGCGGCGCTTCACCACGCCGCCCRCACCGGTCAGGGGCAGTTTGTCGACGTTGCCATGTATGACGGTATCCTCGCCATGTGCGAGCGCATCGTCTATCAGTATTCGTATCTCGGAAAGTCGCCCACACCCGAGGGAAATCATCATCCGATTTTGTGTCCGTTCGGTACATTCGCGGCCAAGGATGGACAGGTAACGGTCGGTTGCCCGCGCGATTCCTTCTGGCGGGACCTCACCGCCATCATCGGTCTTCCGGAACTGGCCGACGATCCGAAATTCGCTACCAACAACGCCAGGCTCGCCCACGCGGCGGAAACGGTCGCGATCGTCGAGGCATGGAGTTCCGTCCGCACCAAGGCCGAGATCGCCGAAGCGCTCGACGGGCGAGTACCCTTCGGCCCGGTCAATACAGCCGCCGACATCTTCGCGGATCCACATGTGGCCGCGCGCAACATGCTGGTCGAGGTCGAGCATCCGGGATCGTCGAAGCCCGTGACGATCGCTTCGACCCCCATCCGAATGACAGAAACGCCCGGCGGCGTCTTCCATCGGGCGCCACTGGTCGGAGAGGACACAAACGAGATTCTTGCCGGCCTCGGATTGTCGGTTGCTGAAATTGCAGCGCTGAAG
>NZ_JBFUKD010000235.1:0-5148 GCF_056401005.1 Microvirga sp. P4_G7
CGGAGCCATCGGTGTCGTGTTCGGCGACATCGGCACGAGCCCCCTTTACGCCTTCAAGGAATCCGCCGCCGCGGCTGCCCACGGCGGGCCGCTCACGCGCGACATCATCATGGGCGTGCTTTCGCTCATCCTTTGGTCGCTCGTCCTCGTCGTGACGGTCAAATATGTCTTCATCCTGCTTCGCGCCGACAACAAGGGCGAAGGTGGGACTTTGACCCTCGTCGCCCTCGCTCAGCGAGCTCTCGGCAAACGACGTGGGATCGTGCTGATGCTCGGCATCGTCGGCGCCGGCCTTTTCTACGGCGACGCGGTTCTCACACCGGCCATCTCCGTGCTGTCGGCGGTCGAGGGCCTGAAACTGGTTGCGCCGACATTGGGGGATTACGTCGTCCCGATCACCATCGCGATCCTGACCGCCCTTTTCATGGTCCAGAGCCGGGGAACCGGACGCGTTGCGACGTTCTTCGGGCCGATCATGCTCGCATGGTTCGCCGCCCTCGCCGCGACCGGCGCGCTCCATATCTTCGACGATCCGACCGTGATGTTCGCCATCTTCCCAACGCATGCGGTGATGTTCTTTTTCAATCACACCGGCGTTTCGCTGGCGGTCCTGGGCGCCGTCTGTCTCTCCGTCACGGGTGCAGAAGCTCTTTATGCCGATCTCGGGCATTTCGGCAGCCGCCCCATCCGCCGGGCGTGGCTCTATCTCGTGTTTCCGGCCCTCGTGATCAATTATTTCGGCCAGGGCGCACTCGTGCTCTCGGACCCGAGCGCAGCCGAATCGCCCCTCTTCCGCCTGGCGCCGGACTGGGCATTGATCCCGATGATCTGTTTGGCGACGCTCGCCACCATCATCGCCAGCCAGGCGGTGATCACCGGCGCATTCTCGCTGACCCGCCAAGGCATTCAGCTCGGCCTTCTGCCGCGCCTCGAAATCCGCTTCACCTCGGAAGCGCATCAGGGACAGATCTACCTGCCCCGCGTGAACATGATGCTCCTGATCGGCGTGATCGTGCTCGTTCTCATCTTCGGTTCGTCGAGCAATCTCTCTCACGCATACGGCGTGTCCGTCTTCGGTGCGATGTCCGTCGATGCGATTTTGGCGATCATCGTGATCTGGCGCGGCTGGCGCTGGTCGTTGGCCCTCACCCTCGCCGTGATGCTGCCGTTCCTCTTCATCGATCTCGCGTTCTTCGGCGCGAATCTCTTGAAGATCTTCACCGGCGGCTACGTGCCGGTCATCCTCGCATCCGTGTTGATCGTTCTGATGTGGACGTGGGTGAAGGGGACCGACATCCTGTTCGAGAAAACCCGCAAGATCGACGTGCCTTTCCTCGAACTGGTGAAGATGCTGGAGAAGAGCCCACCCCACAAGGTCAAGGGAACGGCGGTGTTTCTGACGAGCGATCCGGACACTGCGCCCGCCGCCCTCCTTCACAACCTCAAGCACAACAAGGTCCTGCACGAGAAGAACGTGATTCTCACGGTGCGCAGCGAAGACGTTCCGCGCATCGACGACGAAGACCGCGTCTTCATCGAGCATGTGGGGCATTCGTTCTGGCGCATCCGTCTGAGCTACGGGTACATGGAAACGCCGAACATCCCGCGCGGCCTCGCGATCTTGCGCAAACAGGGTTTCAAGTTCGATATCATGGCGACGTCGTTCTTCCTGTCACGTCGCTCGATCCGGCCCGCTTCCCATTCGGGCATGCCCCTTTGGCAGGACAAGATCTTCATCAGTCTCGCCAAATCGGCGAGCGACGCCACGGACTTCTTCCAGATCCCGACGGGCCGGGTGGTCGAAGTCGGCACGCAGGTAACGGTCTAAGAGCGCGCACGACGAGACTTTTCAAATCAGGGGCGATTGGGGCACTCTTCGTCCACCATGACAATCGCCACCATCATCCGCCCGCACGTGGACTGGGTGACAGCCTATGAGGACGCCTTGCGTCGCGGCTGGTCACCCAAGACCGACGAGAACGTGAGCCGCGAGCAGCTCGAATTGCGCGAACGCTTCCGGCATGACCCCGAGCGGTTTCTTCACGAGCTCTATCACAGCCCAACGGTTCGCAATGCGAAGGGCGAAGAGATCCCGCGCCTGCCCGCCCACGATTTCTGGATTCTCGACGGTGCGTTCTGCGGGCGGATCAATTTCCGCTTCCAACACGGCACGGAAGACCTTCCGCCCTGGGTATCGGGTCATATCGGCTATGCCATCGTGCCGTGGAAACGCGGCAACGGTTACGCGACCGAGGCCCTCCGCCTGACCCTGCCCTATGCCCGCGCAGAGGGATTGTTCCGCGTCTCGATCACCTGCGACGACGACAATGTCGCCTCACGAAAGGTGATCCTCGCCAATGGCGGCGTCCTCAGTGGAGAGACTGCGCACGAGACGCGCGCCGGACGCACGAAGCTCCACTACTGGGTGCCGGTGCCGGCGTAGAGCTTGTTCGACAATGGGGCATTTGCATAAGCGTGTCCGCGTGCTTCGAGACGTGTCCCGCGGACGCTCGTCTCCAAGCACTCGGCCGGTTTCCCAAATCATGGCCAGACGTTCTCGTTTTGACGAGCAAGCCATTCCGGCCGCAGAATCGACATCAGTGCGGCGGAAACCCGTGTTCCGTCGGGCCTAAAGTAGATCTCGCGCATCACGCCCTCTTCCTGGAAGCCGACCCGGCGATAGGCATGGCGCGCCCTCTCATTCGACACCAATACGTCGAGATGGAAGCGATGCGCCGTCTCACGGGCAAAAACATCAGCCATGAGCCTGCGCAGAAGGAACCGCCCTGTTCCGGCGCCCGGAGCGTCGACGGCAATTCGTTTCAACAAGACGTTGCCGAACGGATCGTCGAGATGTTGCAGGATCGCGAAACCGACGGGTGCACCATCCGCTTCGGCGATCACATAGGCGCTTCGCGGGTCCGCCATTTCCTGTGCGTGGCGCCCCTCGTCCCATCGTCCGATGAATGCGTCGTATCCGGGCAGACGCTCCGTCGCCATGATGAACGGGATGTCCTTCCCTGTGCCGGCTCGCGCGTGATGGATCATCGTTCAGACCTCCCGCTCGACGACGAAACGGATCGCGTCCTTGAGCTGATCGGCCTCGGGACCGAACGGATCGAGCGCCGCTTGCGCCTCCTCGACGAGGCGTCCGCACTCCCGACGCGCGCCATCCATACCGAGATAGTCGACGAGGGTTGCCTTCCCCTTCTCGAGATCCTTGCCGGCCCGCTTGCCGAGCACTTCGGCGGAGGATTCGCGATCGAGGATATCATCGGCCACCTGGAAGGCGGCGCCCAGCGCTTGGCCATAGGCAGCGAGATTTCGCCGCGTCGGCTCGTCCGCTTTGGCGAGGATGGCCCCTGCATCGACAGAGAACGCGAGAAGAGCGCCGGTCTTCATCATCTGTAAGCGACGGATCTCCGCTTCCGCGAGATCGACGGCGCCGTAACGGCCTTCCGCCGCCAGATCGAGAAGCTGTCCGCCGACCATGCCGCCGATGCCGGAGGCCCGCGCGAGCCCGAGCACCAGATCCGCGCGGATGATCGCTTCGGTACTCGTCTCGGGCGAGGCCAAAACTTCGAACGCGAGCGTCTGCAAGGCATCGCCGACGAGAATGGCGGTCGCCTCGTCGTAGGCCTTGTGGACGGTCGGCCGCCCGCGGCGCAGATCGTCGTCGTCCATGGACGGCAGGTCGTCGTGGACCAGGGAATAGCAATGGAGAAGCTCGATCCCGGCGCCGGCGCGCAGCGGACCTGCCCCCTCGACACCCAGAAGACGCGCCGTCTCGACCGTGAGATAGGGTCGCAGCCGCTTTCCCCCTGCCAAGACCGCATGCCGCATTGCTTCCATCAGGCGGGGAGGTCTTGCAATCTCGCCCGGGAGCGCTTGGTCTGATAGCAACGCTTGCAGCATCGCCTCGACATCCCTTGCGGTCTTTGCCAACCGCGTCACGAAGGAATTGTTGGATGACATCATGTTCAGCCTGAATTCGGACGAAAGAGCAGGTCCGCCCGGAGAAAACGACGCCGCAAATCCGCCATCGGCCTCGGTCCGGCCGGAGCGCCGGAAGAAGTCCATGACCCCCTCGCGCTTTCTCCGCCGCCTCGTCCAAATCGGCCTGGGCGCCATTCTCTTATGGGTGGCGGCAGTGTTTTGGCTAGGCCTTTCCTATGCCTTGGTGCCGCCCGTCTCCACGTTGATGCTCGGGCGCTGGATGACCTTGCAGCCTGTGGACCGACAATTCGTGAGCCTCGACCAGATCGCGCCTGCGCTGCCGCTCGCCGTCATGACCGCCGAGGACAGCCTGTTCTGCCAGCATTCCGGCGTGGATTGGGACGCCCTGCGGGAGGTCGTGGAGGCCGCCGACGAGGACGGCCCCGCCCGAGGTGCCTCGACGATTCCGATGCAGACGGCCAAGAATCTTTTTCTGTGGCCGGGCCGATCGTACCTCCGCAAGGGGCTCGAATTGCCGGTGGCGCTCTATCTCGACCTGATCTGGACCAAGGCGAAGATGATGGAAAATTATCTCAACGTCGCCGAATGGGGGAACGGCATCTTTGGCGCAGAAGCGGCCGCACGGGCCTATTTTCGCAAATCCGCCAAGAATTTGACCCGCCGCGAGGCCGCGCTTCTGGCGACCGCCCTGCCGAATCCGCTGGTTCGAAATCCGGCCCGGCCGAGCCGGTCGCACAGCGCCCGCGCGGGCACGATCATGGCCCGGATGGAGGCCGCCGCCCCCTATGGCGATTGCCTCAAGAACTAAGCAGGACAGCGTTTAGGGCTAGATATTTGCACAAAGACATTGTATGAGGCGCCACCTTATCAAGAATGCGTTTTGAGCTGTTCCCGGTTTCAACGGGTGCTCAGCCTTTGACCGGAGACGAAAAATGGCCGTTCCAAAAAGAAAAACGTCGCCCTCGCGGCGCGGAATGCGTCGCTCCGCCGATGCCCTGAAAGCCCCGACCTATATCGAGGACAAGGATTCCGGCGAACTGCGCCGCCCCCACCACATCGACCTGAAGAGCGGCATGTATCGCGGCCGTCAGGTCTTGAAGGTGAAGACGGACGCCTGATCGGCGCTCGATCCGACGATTTTTGAAAAACCGGCGTCGCAAGCGCCGGTTTTTTATTGCCCGAACCCGGGAT
>NZ_JBFUKD010000236.1:0-5114 GCF_056401005.1 Microvirga sp. P4_G7
GCACAGGCACCGACAGTGCCACGAAGGAGTGCCTCCGAGCGCCAGGTGGACGATCTGAACAGGTCGATCCAGCAAGAGCAGCAGGGCGTCCGGCAGCAACAGCAGCAGCAGATCGACAGGAATCAGCTCCGTCAGCGCATCGATCGGCAGCAGATGTTCAACAATCCGATCGCACCGGTTCCTCATATCGGCCGGAGGTATTGTCCGCCAGGCTCGCTCGGCTGCTAGGCTCCGTTTCCGCGACGCGCTCGAACGTTTCGATGAAACGTTGTTTCACACTCGTGATGAATGGGTTGTCGCGCGTAATCGTCTGAAAGACGTCGTCGGAATCTCCACCCACCATGTCGACCATGCGCATGAGGTTGTCGAAAGTCGCCGTCGCATGGCGGAGCGGCGGCAGGTCCATGGCGACGATGGCCCGTGAAATGAGATGTGTCAGGCCCTGCACGTAGGCCATCTGTTCATCGTGTTGCTCGGCTGTCGTGGCGAACACGTCGAGGCCGAGCTTGTCCTTCAAAAACCGACTGACCGCCCGCGTCCTGCCGCCTTGTCGGGCGCAGACGGCGACCTTCAGGCCAACGAGCCCGTCCTGTCCGCTCTTCGGACCGAACAGCGGATGGGTGCCGATGATCTCGGTCCCTATCGGCAACTCTTCCGCCAGCACCGCGAGCGGTTTCACCTTGATCGAGCAGACGTCGACGACTAGTGCGCCCGGCTTGATGTGCGGCGCAATGGCTTTGGCGACGGCGCGAAGATCACGAAGAGTGACCGCGAGAACGACGATGTCCTGCCCCGCCGCTGTGACGAGATCGCAGATCCGCGCTCCGTGGCGTTGCCCGATCGCCGTCAAGTCGCGGTCCGGGTCGTGGAGACTGAGATCGAAATAGGGAGAGAGGTGCGGAATGCAGAACGCGCCGAAAGCGCCGACCCCGATGAGGCCGAGCCTCGGCTTCTGCGCCTCGCGCGTCGGAAAATGTCGTTCGGAAACTTGAAACATGGCGGTCTCGGTGGGTTTCGCCCCCGCGAGGCCGTCTCGGATACAAGAATGCCGCCTCGCGGCGGCATGTCTTCGATGAACCAAATCGAATGCGTGCCGCTCCTATGGGGAGAGGCGGTAATACGAAACAGAAATGTGCGCGCTCGTGGTCATGACAGGGATAAGCCACGACACCGGCTGTGTCGTCAAGCGTCAAAAACCGACGTCAGTGGCGGGTTCCCGTCGACAGGAGTGCTTCCGGAGCATCGCGTGAGGGAAGGGCGATCGTGCGGCCCAGAGCGACTGGCGCAGCAAGGCGCTTGTGGGCGGCCTTCATCACGGAGAGGTTTTCTTGAATGTCGTCCGGGAAATGCGAGACTTTGCGGGTCTCGAGGTCCACGTGAAGGGAGAGCCCTTCAGAGGTCGCGGCGACCCAGCCGTCCTCCGCGTGGCGGATTTCCATATAGAAATGCAGCCGCTTCTCGTCGAAATCGATCAACTGGAGCGTGACGCGAACGCGGTCGTGGACCTTCAATTCGCGCTTGTAGAGGGTGTGCACCTCGGCGGCGAAGAACGACGCCTTGCGCTCCTCGACATAATCCTGACCGAGACCAATGAGCGAGAACGCTTCCTCCACGGCCCGATCGAAGAGGACGTGGTAATAGGCCATGTTCATATGGCCGTTGTAATCGATCCAAGCGGGCTCGACCCGCATCGTGGAGGATACGAACGGGGCAAAGAAGAACACGGGAAGGGCCCGTTCATCCATGGTCTGTTTTCTCCTTCCCTTCTTCATCGCCCTACTATGCCGTCAAATGGACCGAGCGAACAATAGCACATTCTCTCAGCCATGCATGCAAGTCGGAACGCGAATGTGCTGTCGAGAGTTGCCTCGGCGGTCGTTTTGGTAGGTATGGGGGACAAACATTCCCAACGAGACCTGAAAACTTCATGAACGCCACGCACGCCATGTCCCGGTCCAGATCGTCCGACGCCACGCTAGCGTCGCTCATAACAGCGCTCGTCGGGCTCTTCGGGGAGCGGACTGTGAGTTCCGCTGCGGTGCGCGAACAGCACGGCCACACCCTCACATGGGTCAAAAACCAGCCGCCGGACGTGGTCGTTTATCCGAAAACGACGGAAGAGGTCGCGACGATCGTCAAGCTGTGTGCGGCTGAGGGCGTCCCCGTCATACCGTACGGGACGGGCACATCCCTCGAAGGTCACGTCAATGCGCCCTATGGTGGCGTCTGCGTCGATGTGAGCCAGATGAAGCGGATCGTCGCGGTCCACGAAGAGGATCTCGATTGCGTCGTCGAACCCGGCGTGACCCGCAAGGAATTGAACGAACACCTCCGTGACCGCGGATTGTTCTTCCCCATCGATCCGGGCGCGGACGCTTCGATCGGCGGAATGGTGGCGACGCGCGCCTCGGGTACGAATGCCGTCCGTTACGGCACTATGAAGGACGTGGTGCTTTCGCTGACCGCCGTTCTGCCGAACGGCGAGATCGTCAAGACGGCGAGCCGCGCGAGGAAGAGCTCGGCCGGCTATGATCTGACCCATCTTCTGATCGGATCGGAAGGAACCCTCGGCATCATCACCGAGATCACCCTGAAGCTGAATGGCATTCCCGAAGCGATTTCAGCCGGTATTTGCCCCTTCCCATCGGTGAAGGCCGCGTGCGACGCGGTGATCATCACGATCCAGTCCGGGCTCCCTGTGGCCCGGATCGAACTGCTCGACGAAGTGCAGGTGAGGGCGGTCAACGCTCATTCGAAGCTCGCGCTGCCGGAGAGCCCGTTGCTTCTGCTCGAGTTCCACGGGTCCGAAGCCGGCGTGAAGGAACAGGCGGAAAGTTTTGGCGGGATCGCGGCGGAATACGGCGGAGGACCCTTCGAGTGGGCGACGAAGGCCGAAGAGCGCAGCCGGCTGTGGCAAGCCAGGCACGATGCCTATTGGGCGGCGCGCGGCCTGCGACCCGGGGCTCAATCGGTCGCGACCGACGTCTGCGTCCCGATCTCCCGTCTTGCGGAATGCGTCGACGAGACCAAGAAGGACATTCTGGCGAGCGGCCTGATCGCACCGATCGTCGGCCATGTGGGTGACGGAAACTTCCACGTCCAGCCCCTGGTCAATGTCGACGACCCGGCGGAAATCAAAGCCTGCGAGGCGTTCATCGACCGGCTGGTAAAGCGCGCCCTCGCCATGGAGGGAACCTGCACCGGCGAGCATGGCGTCGGTCAAAAGAAGATGAAATACCTCGAAATCGAGTACGGCCCGGCCACTCTCGAACTCATGCGCGTCTTGAAACGGGCCGTCGATCCTCTCAACATTATGAATCCGGGCAAGATTATTGCGCTTTGACGGTGGACGGCGACGACGCCATGCTACCGCTGGTCTTGCCCTTCAGCTAACGAGCCTTGGGGAACAGCGGAGTAGGTCGTCTCTTGCGTGACATTCTGACGGTCATCGCCTCCATCATTATCCTGATTCTGACGGCGGCCGTCGTTGCTCCTCCCATGATCGATTGGGAGGCGCAGCGGGGCCTGATCGATCAGGCGATTTCCAGGGCGGCGGGCACTCCGGCCCGCACGGAAGGCCGAATCGGCGTCCGTATCCTGCCTTCGCCCCGTATCCGCCTCGACCGGTTGCGCTTGGGGTCGGGGGCGCCCGATGCGCCGTCGCTGGCGGCGGATTTCATCTGGGCCGAAGTCGAGCTGATGCCTCTGCTGCGCGGCGATGTGCGCTTTACCGAAACTCGGATCGGCCGCGCTGACGTGCGCATTCCCATCGCAACGGACGGCTCCTGGACCGTTCCAGGCAACTTGAGCGGTCGCGGCCGCGATCTGGCGATCGAGAATCTCAACATCACTCAATTGCTGATCACGACCCAGATCCCGAAGACGGGGCGGACCGATCAATTCTATGCCGAGAACGTCCTTATCGAAGGACAGAAGCTGGCCGGCCCGTGGCGGGCGGAAGGCACCACGAGCGGCGTTCCCTTCCGGCTCGTCACCGCGGAGATGGGCGAGGACAAGAGCCTCCAACTGAAACTGACCGGCGGCGGCGACATCTATCCGCGCTTCGACATCGACGCAAAGGTAGCCCTCGGGAGCGTCGCCGACGACATCACGCCGGTTCTCGCCGGTAAGGCGAAGGTATTGTTCGGGCCTCCGGCCCAGGTGGCTGCTGCCGGCATCCCGATCCCGATCGTCATCGACACCGCCTTCAAGACCAAGCCTGGAGCGGTGGCACTGGAAGAAACCAGCGTCGAAGCGGGAGAGGGCGGCGCCAGCCTGCGCATGACCGGGCAAGGCTCCGTACAGCTCAATGATTTGCGCATCGCCCTCAAGCTGGAAGGCCGTCGGCTCGATGCGGACAGCTTCATCCTGTCGTCAAACGGGAGGGACTTCAAAAGCCGTCTGGCCGAGTGGTCACTGCCGCCGAACACGGTTCCCATCGATCTCGATCTCAAACTCGATAGCATCGGCCTCGGCCAGGAAGATTTGTCGAACGCGGTCCTGCGCGGATCGCTCGTGCGTGGCGAAGCGAAAATCGAACGGATGGAATTCACGGCGCCCGGCGAAACGCGTGTCGCGATGGAGGGGGAAATCGGGCTCACCACCCGTGGCGGAGCCGAGGGGCGCGTCGCGCTCGCGTCGAAAGCCTCCGACCGTTTGGCACGCTACTTGGAGCGTCTGAATATCCGCTCGCCATTCTGGAAAATGCTGGACGGACGTCCGATCGAACTGGCGTCCGACGTGTCCTATGCCAATCCGATCCTTTCGCTCAGCCGTATGCGGGTCAAAACCGGCGACGCCGTGATGACTGGCAACATGCGTTTCACCGCTTCCGAACCCAACCAGCGCGGCAGGCTCGAAGCACAGGTCGCGATCCAGAATCTCAATCTCGACCAATTGCCACAGGTTTCGAGCGTGTTCGAAGCGACGCAGAACGTCGATGTCGGATTCATTCTGGATGCGCGTAACGTGCGTGCCGGCAACCGCCCGGGCGCCGGACGGATTTCGGCGCGCATCCTGTCGGACGGAAAAGCGTTGCTTGTCGAAGCGCTGGACATCGTCGATCTCGCCGGTGCCAATGCCCGGGTCAGCGGACGAATCGCACCGGACGGATC
>NZ_JBFUKD010000237.1:0-5068 GCF_056401005.1 Microvirga sp. P4_G7
CGGCGATGTCGGTCAGGCTGGCCGCCGACATGTCCGTTCGAAACGGCCCCCTCGCCCCAAGCGACTTGATGGCGATCGTCGGATTTGCGACCCCGATCAGATTCGAGTCGATGACCGCGTTGCCAGCGACCTTGGCATGGGGCCAGCCGCCGTGCGAACCGTGATCGGAGAGAAGCACGATCGCAGYCTTGTCGTAGATTCCCTTTGCTTTGAGAGCTGTCATCAGGCGCGCGAAATGTTGAAGGGCACAGTTCGTCTGCGCCTTGAACGCCGCTCGTGTCTTGCGGATCGTTTCGGCGAGAAATACGCACTTTTCCGTAAACACGATCGGCAAGTGCGTGTTCATCAGGTGCAGAAATTTAAGTGTCGGCTTCGGCGCAACGGTTGTCAGGTTGGCCGCCAGGTCGTCGAGGATCGCGTTGCCCTGTGCGGCGGGCTGATCGGCCTGGACGTTGGATTGGTTGCCGAGCGAAATGCGCCAGAGGCCCTTGTTGTAGACGGTCTTCTTGAGAAAGGCGGGGGCGACGCGCAGCAGGCTGATGTTGAGCAGCCGCGAGGCATCGCTCTGCTTGGCCCCCGCGCTCCCATAGATGACTTGCCGCACGCCGGCGCAGAGATCGGCTCTGTTCGGACAGATTCCCAGCAGTGATCCGATCATCGCCGTCCGGTAGCCGGCGTCGCTCAGTCGGTTGACGAACGACCTCTCTGTTACAGTCTTGCGATAATGGTCATCGATCGATGAACCGACGATGTATTCCTGACCGGAATGGATGGTCGGCACCGCCAGATAGGTCGAGGAGGACACGCCGGTCGTGTCGGGATAGTACGTGAAGCCGTCGAGCGCATCGGCGATGGCGGGCGTTTCGGCAACGACTTCCTGAAACTGCTCCGATTGCATGGAATCCATGAGCACGACCAGGATGTTCTTATCCGGCGAAAAGTCATAAAACGATGAAAAATCCTGGTTTGTCGCAGGGCGATCGGTATCGTTCATGAGCACCGGTACGGTGGAGGCGACGACCGTTGCGAGCAATCCAGCCAATCCGATCGATGCCGCGACCGGTCGCTTCAGCGCGAGAAGAAAGACGACGACTGCAGTGGCGGCGACCCCGACATGTTCGGCATGGCTACGCCAGGTCGGCAGTCGAATGGACCATGTCGTTCCGTCCAGAAGCCCGAAATCGTGGATCAACAACGAGCCCTGAATCCAGAGCGCGACTGCGAAGCCAGCCAGTGCCGCGCTGAGCCACGGCAGCAAGACTTTCGGAGAGAGAACGATCAGCAGGATTGCGGCGGCGAGCAGACCGAGCGCCCACGGCGCGAACGCCCCGATCATCGACCACAAGGAGAAGCCGAACTCGTCCTTATTGCCGGCGTAGATTTCCGCGGGCAATTGCAGGAAGAAGATCGCGCCCGCCAGCAGTGAGGCAATGGCGCCGAGGCCCAGGCGAATTTTCCGATTCCGATCGATCATCGTGACGAATCAATATGTTATAGTAAAGCGATCCTATGTTAAGTCGGCAAAAATGACCAGTCACTCGGGAGTTCGCGCGTCGACGGCGTCGTAGACCTTGCATCAGAAGCGGCGAACCGCTATCTTCAGGCAGTCAGTTCTGGTTGCAGCGTCAAGCTGCTGGTCAGAGTGGGCCCGCCCGGGTCCGCTCTTTTTTATTGCCTGAAGCTGGGTTTGTTGCCTGAAACCGGGCGATCGCCCTTCTTGGCGGTTCCTTGTCGGGTCACGGGAGAACGATGTCGAGCGAAAACGAAAAGCGTATGATCACCGAGTCCGGTGTGGCGGCCCGTGTGGCGGCCATCCTCGAGCCTGTCATCGAGGATCTCGGCTTTCGTCTCGTGCGCGTCAAGATCTCGCCGACCAATGGTTGCACGGTCCAGATCATGGCCGAGCGTCCCGACGGGACCATGTCGGTGGACGATTGCGAAAGGGTCAGCAAGGCCGTTTCCCCCGTTCTCGATCTGGAGGATCCGGTCACGCAGGCGTATTATCTCGAGGTGTCCTCCCCCGGGATCGATCGGCCGCTCGTGCGCGCCGGCGATTTCGAGCGTTGGAAAGGGCACGACGCCAAGATCGAGATGGCGGTGCCGCTGGAAGGCCGTAAGCGTTTTCGCGGCTTCATCCGTGGCGTCGAAGCCGATCAGGCGATCGTCGAATTGCCGGATGTGAAGGAAGGCCTCGAGAGCATCGTGCGCCTGCCTCTGTCGAGCATCGGCGAAGCACGCCTCGTATTGACGGACGAACTCGTGCGGGAATCCCTGCGCCGCGGCACGGCCCCGGTTCCCGAGAACGACGAAACAGAGATTGAAGCGGAGCCGGCGCAAGAACCGCGCAGCCCGCGCACAGAGAAACCGGAGAAGGAGTAACCTCGATGGCTATCAGCGCCAACAGGCTTGAACTCTTGCAGATCGCCGACGCGGTCGCCCGCGAGAAGGTGATCGACAAGCAGATCGTGCTCGACGCGATGGCGGATGCGATCGCGAAAGCGGCGCGGTCCCGTTACGGCGCCGAAACCGACATTCACGCCGAGATCAACCCCAGAACCGGCGAATTGCGCCTGTCGCGCCATCTGCTCGTCGTCGACGATGCGGCGTTCGAGAACGACTCGCGCGAAATCACGTTGTCGGAAGCGCGCAAGCGCAACCCCGCGGCGCAGGAAGGCGACGCGATTTCCGAAACGCTGCCGCCCTTCGATTTCGGCCGTATCGCGGCGCAATCGGCAAAGCAGGTGATCGTGCAGAAAGTGCGCGACGCCGAGCGCGATCGTCAGTACCAGGAATACAAGGATCGCATCGGCGAGGTCGTGAACGGCGTCGTCAAGCGGGTCGAATACGGCAATGTCATCGCCGATCTCGGCCGTGGCGAAGCGATCATCCGCCGCGACGAATTGATCCCGCGCGAGACGTTCCGTCCCGGCGACCGGATCCGCGCCTATCTTTTCGACGTGCGTCGCGAGACGCGCGGTCCGCAGATCTTCCTGTCGCGCACGCATCCGCAATTCATGGCGAAGCTCTTCGCGCAGGAAGTGCCGGAAATTTACGACGGCATCGTCTCGATCCAGGCCGTCGCCCGCGATCCCGGTTCGCGCGCCAAGATCGCCGTGACCTCGCGTGATTCATCGATCGATCCTGTCGGCGCCTGCGTCGGTATGCGCGGCTCGCGCGTGCAGGCCGTCGTCGGCGAGTTGCAGGGCGAGAAGATCGACATCATTCCCTGGTCCGTCGATCAGGCGACTTTCATCGTCAACGCGCTGCAGCCGGCCGAAGTGGTGAAGGTGGTGCTCGACGAAGAAGCCGACCGCATCGAAGTGGTGGTGCCGGACGATCAACTCTCGCTCGCCATCGGCCGTCGCGGCCAGAACGTGCGTCTCGCCTCGCAGCTCACCGGTTGGGATATCGACATCCTGACCGAGGCCGAGGAATCCGAGCGCCGCCAGAAGGAATTCGCCGAGCGCACCGAGCTGTTCATGAACGCGCTCGATGTGGACGAGGTCGTGGGTCAGCTGCTGGCGGCGGAGGGATTCCGCTCCGTTGACGAAATCGCCTACGTGGACCTGCCCGAATTGGCTTCGATCGAAGGGTTCGACGAGGATACCGCCGGCGAAATCCAGACCCGCGCGCAGGAATATCTCGCCCGCATCGAAGCCGAGCAGGAAGCGCGCCGGACCGAACTCGGCGTCGCCGACGAGCTCAAGGATATCGACGGCGTCACGACGGCGATGCTGGTGGCGTTCGGCGAGAACGACATCAAGTCCATCGAAGACCTGGCCGGCTGCGCCACCGACGATCTCGCCGGCTGGACGGAAGGCCGCGGCGCCGAAGCGACGCGCCACAAGGGTGCCCTCGACGGGTTCGATCTCTCCCGCGCCGATGCGGAGGCGATGATCATGTCGGCCCGCGTCAAGGCGGGCTGGATCGAGGCTCCCGTCGAAACCGAGGAATCGGCCGAAGAAGCCGAGACCGAGGCTCAGCCGTCCTAAAATGCGATCGCGGGGTCCGGACCGACCGGCTCGGACCCGATACGCGATCGTTTGCAACGACCTGGGGCATGATGCTCCGCTCTCGAAAGGCGACATGATCGGATCGACCCGCACTCGGCACCATCACGACACGGCAGCGCTGACATTCGTCGGCGTGATGCCGTCGTGACGGTCATGGCAAAGGGAGGACACCCCCCATGCCGCGGCATGAACCCGAGCGCACTTGCATCGTCACCCGCGAGGTCCGGCATCCGTCGGATCTGATCCGGTTCGTTCTCGGACCGGAGGGAACGGTCTTTGCCGATCTGCGTCACAAGCTTCCGGGACGCGGCGTCTGGGTGACGGCCAGCGCCGATCATGTCCGCGACGCCGTGAAGCGCCGTCTTTTCGCCCGCGCCTTCAAGGCGGAGGCGAAGGTGTCGCCGACCCTCGTCGAGGAGATCGATGCCGCTCTGCGCGTCGACCTGAGACAGAGCTTGTCGCTCGCCAACAAGGCCGGTAATGTGATCACCGGCTTCGTCAAGATCGAATCAGCCATCGCCGAAAAGCCGCTTGTTGCCCTTATTCATGCCGTAGAAGCGGCAGAAGACGGGCGGCGAAAGCTCGCCAACCAGTTGCGAAAACGTCTCGGAGAGGCAATATCAAGCTTTCCGGTCGTCCAAGAGCTGTCCAATGATGAATTGGATTTGGCATTAGGCCGGTCACATGTGATACATGCTGCCCTCGTCGCGGGCGCTGGAAGCGACGGCTTTCTACACCACTGGCATCGTTACCGCGCCTATTGCGGCACCGAAGCTCTTCAAGTCGACCCCTCCGACGGGGCCGGCGCACACACGATATTGGAAGTCTCAGGGTCTGAGCCGAATGAGTGATACGAAGAATCCAGGCGACAAGACGCTCCACGTAGCGCCCAAGACGCTGTCGTTGAAGCGGCCTGTCGAGCAGGGCACGGTGCGTCAGAGTTTCTCCCATGGCCGATCGAAATCGGTGGTGGTCGAGACTGTGAAGCGTCGTCCTGTGGCTCCGGGCGCCCCGCCCGTGCGGGAAGAGAAGCCTGCAGCGCCGCCGCAGAGCGC
>NZ_JBFUKD010000239.1:0-5051 GCF_056401005.1 Microvirga sp. P4_G7
TCATTCATCTGGCTCAACGGCATATCCCCTAGAGCCCGAGTTCACTCTTGAGCGTTGGCCACTCTGCGACCGCCAAGTGATAATCGTCCGGCCTGCCGATATCGAGCCAGTACCCCCGATGCGGCTTAACTCGCACCTTCTTGTTCGCGGCGATGAATTTGAGCATCAGATCGTCGAAACCAAAGGGCTGATTTTCCGGAATCCAGTCCAGTGCGGCTCGATTCATCGCGTAAACGCCCATGCTGACGAGATATTTAGACTTCGGCTTCTCATGAAAGCCGGCCAAAAAACCATCGTCCGATCCTTCGAGAACGCCATAATCGACCATATGCTCGCGTTCGGCAGCTGAAATAGTGAAGATCTCCTTTTCTTCGACATGGCTATCGAAGAACTTGGAAAAGCTGAGATCTGTGAGCACATCTCCATTCATGACAATGAAGTTCTCTGGAAGATCTTTGATCAGCTTCAGCGGTCCCATAGTCCCAAGAGGTTTCGACTCGAGGGAATACGAGATCTTCAGACCCACCTCCTCACCTGCCTCAAAGAAGGCCTTGATGAGCTTCGATTGATGGTTGACCGCGAGGATGGCGTGGTCGAACCCATGGGCTTTGAGCTGCCTTAGGATTGCTTCGAGGATAGGCATGTCGCCGATCGGCATCAATGGCTTGGGCAACACGACGGTGTAGGGCCGCAGACGAGACCCTAATCCTCCGGCCAAAACGATCGCTGTTCGCATCAAAAACTCCAAAAGGCTACCCTGGGTAGGGTGCCGTTCAATTGGCAAATTAAGGTCACCCTGTCTATCCCCCGGCGGCCAACGCGGCGGGACGTCGCGACAAGCCAACGTTCCGGTCGACCAGTGCGCGAACGGGATACCTCAAGCTTTGATCGGGTCCGGTCTCCGTCTCCGTCGCAACGTCTTGAGGTATCCGCCAGCCAGCGACAACCGTTTGCGGCCAAGAAGCAATCCAACGATAAGCACCAACGCTGCCCCCGCGCTGACAAGGAGCCGCGCCAGGTAAGGGCCCGGGAGGTAGGTCAGTTCGCTTGAACCAACGGCGTCCCGCGGGAGAACGGCCAGAACCTGGGTATCACCGAGATTGAACAGCGGAACGCGTAAGTTACCTACGGTCAGCCTCCACCCACGATAAGGGGGAACATTGATGACCAACTGCCGGGGCGTCGCTTGGGTCGTGGTCCAGGTTATTCGATTCTGCTGAGCAGAGAAATTTAGATCGGCGATCTTGGCGCCCGAACAATCGTCCTCCTGGCTTGCCCATCGGGCCGCGGCCGACTGCGAAAAGGAGTCAGGAAGATCCGGTAGGCGTCCGGGCTGACCCGGGGTGGACCCTATGTCGATCGTCTGCGCGCCGCAGATTCCACCGACCCAGTCTCGCCCGTGAACCAGACGATAAGCCCGCACTCCCCCAACTGTGAAATCCAGCTTCAGCGCTGGACTACGCAAGTCCTTTCCCGCCAAGAGCCACTTGGCACCGCGAAGCGCATAGTATCCATAGTCAGGGAATCGATAGTTCTCCGCCTTGAATTTCCAGTAGATGCGAGGAGAGAGGTAGAACTGGAACGTCGGGATGCCCTTGTAGATCGCAATGCTGCCAGCCGGCCCGTATTGCAGCTCGTCTGCACGTATGCTCTTCTCAATCGCAACCCGGCCCGGATCTGGAGTCACCGCTTTGATACGGTCCAGGGCATCTTCAACGGATCGCCACCGTTGTGAGCGGAGCGACGCGTCCGTCACCGCGTGCAGATGTACTTGAGGATGCCAAAACACGCCTGCCACGGAAAGCACAAGCAAGGCGGAGGTTGCGACGACCGGAGCCTTCTGAACGACCCTCGGATCAGCGAAGAAAACTCCCAACAATAGAAGCGCGAGTAGATTCGCCACGAAGCCCAGCGAGTGAGTCTGTGCGCTCGCATTGAACATCCATCCGGACACGACTGCGAGAGCGACAAGGAGGCACAACAACATTCCGATCCAGCTTCGCTGGCCACCTGATGCGCGCTCGAAGCTGTCGATCCCGAATCCGGCCAGAAGAGCAACGC
The DNA here is from genome assembly GCF_056401005.1 of Microvirga sp. P4_G7. NCBI lineage: Bacteria > Pseudomonadati > Pseudomonadota > Alphaproteobacteria > Hyphomicrobiales > Methylobacteriaceae > Microvirga > Microvirga sp. P4_G7. The sequence goes on from NZ_JBFUKD010000239.1 coordinate 2,062, forward strand.
AGATACTCAGCGGCGTCCCCAGCAGGCTGAGGTGGCGTATGTGGCTCAATCCCGGAATGAAGCCAAAGCCCAATGCGAGATTGCCAAAATCGAAGAACACAAAAAACAGAACTGAAACGACGACGAACGCAAGCGCCGCCACGAGACCTGATCGGTGAAACCGCCACCAACCCACGACAGCAAGCAGCCAAAGGCAAGCCGGAGCAAAGAAGGCTCCCGCAGCGTAAGGTTTGACCTCTGGGATGAACACGCTGAAAAAGTCAGAAGCCGCGCGCTGCTCCGTCAAGATCTCGCGAATATTGTCCGAACCAGAGCTGCCCACAACGGGTCCGCTTCTCGTCCAACGGATCATTTCCTCGATATGAAGCAGAAGGTTGATCGTCGATCCGAGGTTTAGGAGAAGCAACGCTATCGCACAAACTGTAAGAACCAAAAGCGGAGTGACCAATCCTTGCAACCCGGTAGCTCTAACAGTCCTAACAGCCCATCCGCAGAAGAGGATCAAACACAAGAACGCAAACCCGGCGATCATATTTGAGCCAGGACCTGCATAGAGCAACAAGGACACCGCACCTACGAAGACCGCCGCACCCCACGCGTAGGCTCTCTTCTCGAGGATGAGAAGTAGACCAGCGAGCGCCAATGGGAGCCACGCGGCGGCGGCGACGATCGTCGGGAAGGTGGCCAACTCTCTTGCATTGAGCGATGTCGCGATGGCGACGGCAGCGAAGGCGCTCCCGACCCAGCGAAGCCCAACAACTCTCCCGAGGAAAAGCGCATTTGCAAACAGGATGCCAAGGTGCACAAACCGTATGACATCTTGGGACTGAACCGCCTTGGCAACGGAACAGAAGTCGAGGATTCCAAAGAAGTAGAGGGGGTAAACAGGCGTGAAATGGGCGTTGTGATGAAATGTCTCTAAAGTCGACCAATCCAAAAGAGGGAGATGACCAGTTGCGACCTGCCGCGAAGCCTCGCAAAAGAGCGGGCCCGTGAGCCACACATCGTCCACCCACGGCGCGTACGACGTATCGAAACGCAGTCCTGGCCCTATTACGGCGAACAGGCAGATCAATGCGACGATGAGCGTGACAGCCGATCGCTTCAGCGTGTCAGGCGTCGGCGGCTTCTCAACTGAATAGTCGAGCTTCAAGTTGTGCGAAGTCATATCCTGGCCCGTTACCGAATATAGCAGAGCGTTCGTAGTTTTGCCGACGCTTAGGGCGGGCTAGACAGGGCGTCAAGGCAAACACTGCCTGAGAACTATAGGACATCCCACGCTGAGGCGTGAAACTCGTCCAGTTGATCGGGCCAAGCTTTGACCAACACCGGAAAAGGGCGACAAGTGACCATCGTCGGGAAGCGCACGAATCCCCCTAGTCCCAGTGGCGGGTCTCGCCCAATCCACAGAAATAAGCGCGGTTTTCCCGGCTTCAGTCGATCGATCATAAGCTCCCAAAGAGATGCAGACGATCCCTTATCCACCGGTCGATATGCCAACACCACGTCGAGTGAAGCAGGCCCCATCCGGAACCGCCGTGTGGCAAAATAGCCCTCCGGTCCGGCATATGATACGTACTGAACGCCTGGCCGGGCCTCAAATCGCCAGCAAAAGGTTGCCTGATCGCCTAGATCGAACCAGTCCGAACTCTCGCAACGAGAAGAGGCAGTCCTTACACGACTTGCAACCGTAGCCCAGACCCTCAGCACGTCGTGCACCCTGAACCCTTCCTCAGCGAGGAAGGAATGCGACTTCGGGTTGGGCAGACAATAGAGCGGCTGATCCGGCCCCAATTCACGCAGCAGAGACGCTAAGCATCGCCTAAACGCGCCGCTCCCCCGAACCTCTGGAGATGACGCTAGGTCAACAATCTGGAAAACCCGAATTCGCTCATCGCGCAACCGAGCGTAGACGGGTGTGGCAGCCGCGGCTGCCACCAAGACGCCGTCATGGAGACATCTCGCAACGATTGCCGGTCCCGCTGGGGTTTCGTATTTCCAATGATAATACGCTGCAGTCTGCACCGATCTCCGGTCGAACGGGTCTAACGGCCGGTGAAAGGCCCGCCTCTGGAAGGCGGCGTAGTCGTCAAGTGCCTGCCCCGAATGGGGAGCAACCTCAATTATCTCCGCAGGTCCCATGTCAACGCCGGGCGATAGTTGAAAACCGAGCGCCATGCCGTGCCATCATAGGATCCCTGGACTGCCTCAGTTCGGATATTTGCATTGATGGGCCCCACACAGACGCCGGGACATGAACTCCAGAGGGAAGTGTATCACGGCGGCTGGCGCGGCAGGCAATTTATGGGTATGACGACGGCGAAACAACGTCGGGCGAATAGCGAATGGATAATCAAGACAGCCGGTTCGAGGCTATCATGAAGAGGGTCTGGTTCTACGAGTTCGAGCTTCCCGACGGTAGCCGCACGCGTACAGACGTTCCCCCGGACGTATTGCCAATCCACACGTCGCGGCGTGACAAGCTGAGAAAGGTCATCGCGGAGAAAATCCCGAACGCCGGCGAACTGTCCGCCGTCGATCTGGCGTCTCATGAGGGATACTTCGCGCTTGAGCTCTCAAAGCATTTTCGGAGCGTACACGGGCTGGAGATAAGATCCGAAAGCCTCGAAGCAGCACAGCTGATCTGCAGCGCTTTCGACACGAAGAATATAACCTTCAGTCAAGTCGATCTTCAGAATACGGCGTTTCGTCCGGAACACTCTGCCGACTTCGTTCTTTGCTTCGGGCTGCTTTATCATTTGGAGAATCCGATCCACGTGATCCGCCTCGCATCGGAAATGGCGCGAAAGCACATTTTGATCGAGACTCAAGTCTTCCCATACGACATCTCGGGCCTCCTCGAGGATGGGAGCTACCGATCGCAGCGCGCCGTCAGTGGTGTCTTCAGTCTGTCACTCGACTATTCCCGCGCCCGAGAAGGGGGTTCTACCGATATTGCGCTTGTTCCCTCGCTCAACGCTCTCGTATTC
>NZ_JBFUKD010000240.1:0-5010 GCF_056401005.1 Microvirga sp. P4_G7
CCTTGAGACGTGGAAAGAGCTCGTGGATTTCGTCGAGCACGCCCTCGTATCCGCCATGTGCCTTGCGGGTCGCCGGCGTGCGCGCGACCATCAGGTTTTCCTGCACGGTCAAACCGGGGAACACGCGACGGCCCTGCGGCACATGGCTGATCCCGAGGGAGACGATGCGTTCGGCCTCGAGGTTTTGAATCGACTTGCCTTCGAAGACGACGTTGCCGGACATCACCGGCACCAGACCCGACAGCGCGTTCATCAGCGTCGTCTTGCCCGCGCCGTTCGCGCCGAGAACGGCGACGATCTGGCCCGCTTCGACTTTCAGCGACAACCCATGGAGGACTGGAATTTCGCTGTATCCGACGTGAAGATTCTCAATGTTGAGCATGGGCCTTCCGTCCAAGATAGGCAGCGATGACCGCTTCGTTCTCGCGGATGGAGGCAGGATTTCCCTCCGCGATCTTTCGTCCGAAATTGAGCGCGACGATCTTGTCGACGAGCCCCATGACAAAGCGCATGTTGTGCTCGATGACGATGACGCCGATGCCCGATGTCCTGAGTGTTCGGATGAACGCGGCGAGTTCATCCGCTTCGCTTTGCGCCAGTCCCGCGCAGGGCTCGTCGAGCATCAGCACGGATGGTTCGGATGCCAGAGCGCGCGCCACTTCGAGCAGCCGTCGCTGGCCGTAGGAGAGTGTCGAAGGCGATGCATCGATGAACCGCTCCAGGCCGACCATCTGCAGAAGCGACCGTGCGCGCTCCCTCGCCTCCGCTTCCTCTCGCCGGGCGAACGGCGAGCCGAACACACTGCCGAGAACGGTCGACCGCATCCGGCACGTGCGCCCGACGAGCACGTTGTCGCCGACGGATAGACCGTGGAAGATCTGCAGGTTCTGAAACGTCCGCGCGAGACCGGCCTGGGCGACGGCGTTGGGCGTCAGTCCGGTCAATGTCTTTCCACGATGGACGACATTGCCGCCCTCGGCTTTGTAGACACCGGACAGGACGTTGATCAGCGTCGACTTGCCCGACCCGTTCGGTCCGACGAGACCGAGTACCTGGCCCTGTTCCAGCTCAAAACTGACATCGTCGACGGCCGTCAAACCGCCAAAGACTTTGGAGACGTTGTTGACCTCGAAAAAGGCGTTCATGCAACGGGCCTTTCCCGTTTGAAGAAACGGCGTCCGAGGCCCGCGAGGCCTTCCGGCATCCCCATCACGCAGAGCCACACCGCCACGCCGAACACGACGAGGTAATAGTCTTTCACGAAGCGGAGTGCCTCAGGGAGGATGATGAGAAGGGCGGCACCGATGACGGGGCCGATCACCGTTCCACGACCGCCGATGAGCACCATCGCGAGCAACGTCGTGGTAAGGCCGAGGCTGAAGAATTCCGGGCTGATGAAGCGCATCGTGTGGGCGTAGAGGCTGCCGGCGACACCCGCGATGATGGCGCTGATACCGAAGGCGAGCATCTTCATGACGGACGTATTCACGCCGCACACTTCGGCCCCGATCTCCGCATCGCGGATCGCCATGAATGCGCGGCCGAACCGCGACACCTTCAAACGCCACACGAACAGGATCGCGAGCACGGCGAAGAACAGCAACAGATAGTACAGCGGGATCGCCTGTCGGAAGGAGAAACCGAAGATCTCGGGGCGCGGAATTCCCGACAAGCCCGACGCGCCATGCGTCAAACCTTCCATGCTGCGAATGACGAGCCGGATMACCTCCCCGAGGGCGAGAGTCAGAAGGGTCAGGTAGTGACCCTTGATGCGCAGGGCCGGAATGGCGATCAGAAGGCCCGCGCAACCGGTCAGCACCGCGGCACCGATCAGGCCAACGATGAACGGCGCGCCCGTCGTCATCACGAGAATGGCGCTCGTATACGCACCGATCGCGAACAGGCCGATATGCCCGAACGAGAGTAGACCGGTGAAGCCGAGCAGCACATCGTAACCGATCGCCAGGATGATGAAGATCAAGGCCTGATGCGCGATGCCGAGTTGGTAATTGCTCTTGAGCACGAGCGGCATGGCGATGGCGACGGCCAGCAGCATCGCGGCGGCGACGAGCGTGGAGATTCGGGATCGGCGTTTCTGTTGATCGCTGGTCATCACAGTTTCTCCGCAATGCGCTCGGGAAACAGCCCGCGCGGGCGCAGCAGCAACACGGCGATCAGGATCAGGAACGAGATGACGTCCTTGTATTCCGACGAGATGTAGGTGGCGCCGAGCGCTTCGACGATTCCAATGATGAGTCCGCCGAAGACAGCTCCCTTGAGGCTGCCCCATCCGCCGAGGATCGTCGCGGCCAAGCCCTTGAGCATCAACGTGAAGCCCATCGTCGTCGTGATGACGAACAACGGCGCGACCAGGAACCCCGCGAGGCCGGCGAGCGCCGCCGACAGGCAATAGGCGAAAGTCCGCATCTTGCGAATGGGGATGCCCATCAGTCGCGCCGCGACGGGATCCTGCGCTGTCGCCTGGAGACGCAGGCCGAGATCGGTGCGGGTCAGAGAGATCTGCATTCCTCCGATCAGCAGGAAAGCGGCCGCGATGATCAGCACATTGTGCGGAAAGATCGCGACGCCGCCGATATCGATCACCTCCGAACCGAAGAAGGTCGGAAGCGTGAGCGGATACGGCCCCCAGATCAGCGTTGCCAGCGCCCCCATCGCCACGGCGATACCGATGGTCGCCGTGACGGTCGTCAAGAAGTGCCTTCCTTCAAGCGGCCTGAAGACCACCCACTGAAAAAGATAGCCGATCAGCGTGCAGCTCACGACGGTCAGGACGAGCCCGAGCCAGAGCGGCAGGCCGAGCACGTTGACGAGGGTAGCGCCGATGAATGCGCCGTAGGTGACCCACTCGCTGTAGGCGAAATTCACCATGCCGGCCGCTGCGATCGTGAGCGTGAAGCCCAGCGCCACGAAGGCATAGATGCACCCCATCGTGACGCCGCTCAGGAGAACTTGAAGGAAGGTGTCCATGGATCGATCGTCGCGACTACTTCACGGTCGCGGCGAGCTTCAGCTTGCCGTTCTCGATCTGCACGATCGCAACGCTCTCTCCCCCATCGCCCTTGTTGGCGTAGGTGTAGATGTTGCCGACGCCTTTATGCTCGCGGATCGTCCGCAATTCCTTGACGAGCGCGTCCTTGTCGGTTCCCACCTTGGCGACGGCAGCCGCCACCATCATCACGCCGTCGTAATATTCGGCGGCGGAATAATCCGGCTCGAGATTGAAGGTCTTGCGATAGCGATCGGCCCAATCCTTGTGCGCCGGATCTTCGGCCGGAACGGAATCGACCGTGCCGTAGATGCCGTTGGCTGCATCTCCCTGATAGAGGCGGAGCGTCGTGGGAAGCACACCCGCATTGGAGAAAATGACCTTGGTCGAGAGACCGAGCTGCTTCATCTGCTGAACGGCGACGACGAAATTGGGCGGGTCACCGGCAATGATCAGAACGTCGGGATTGGCGTTCTTGATACGCAGCAATTGCGGTGTCAAATCCCGATCGGTGCCTTCATAGCTTTCGACGATGGCGGGCGCCATGCCGCGCGATTTCAGCGTCTCTTCGATGGCCGTTTTCCAGCCGTTGCCGTATTCGGTATTGCCCCGTAGCACCGCGACGGACTTCGCTTTCAGATTGTCGATCGCGAACCGTGTCGCGGCCGCCGGCACCCGGGCGTCGCTAGTGCGGACGCGGAACAATGCGTCGGTGCCCTTCTTGTCCGGGGCGAGCTGCGCCGACGCAGCACCGGACAGGGTCGGAATGTTCTCGTCCTGGATCATACCGATCTGGGACAGGACGAAGCCGCTCAACGTCGTGTTCATGATCGCCACCGGATCCTGTCCGATGATGCGATTGAAGGCGTTGACGGCGCCCGTCTGTTCGCTGCCCGTATCTTCGATGACGAGATTGACGCGCTTGCCGCCGATCCCGCCCTTGGCGTTCAGATCTTCCACGGCGAGCTTGGTCCCGTTGACCAGCGGCGCTTCGCCGCCCGCAAAGGCGCCAGTCGTGCCGACCACCATCCCGAGCGTGATCGTCGATTGCGCCAGCGCTGAAGTCGCTAATCCAGCCGTCATGAGCGCGGCGAGAAGCGATGATGATAGCATCCGCATGCGTTGTCCCTCTTTCCTGAAAACCCGCCAAAGGGCCGGGCTCTGCCAATTGTCCGCTTTTTGACGCGATCGGTTTCTGCGAACCGTTTGAATCTTTAAAGGTATAATCATCTAACCAATTCAGGCTGTCAAACTTACCTTACTCATGTCGACTTGCTGTCGCCTCATATCGATCAGGCATTCGGCACCCAGATCGCCCAGCTTCGGGCGACCGAGCAGCGCGAGCGTTCGTGTGACTTCACCGCCGATGATGTCGAGGGCACGCCGCGCCCCGGCCTCACCGCCTGCCGCGAGGCCATAGAGGGCAGCCCTGCCGACCATCACTGCGTCGGCGCCGAGCGCCAACGCCTTGACGATATCGGTCCCGCGGCGAAAGCCGCTATCGATCAGGATGGTCAGGTCGCCGCGGAACAGCCTGGAAATTTCAGGCAGTGCCGTCATCGGCGATATGGCGCCATCGAGCTGGCGACCGCCGTGGTTCGTCAAGACGATGCCGTCGGCCCCGAGATCACGCGCACGGGCGGCGTCTTCAGGCGTGAGGACACCCTTCACGATCAGCTTCTTGGGCCACAGAGAACGCAGCCACGCGACACGCTCCCAATCGAGATCTGGATCGACCTCCTGGCGCGACCAGGTGGCGGAAGCTGCAAGCGTCCGCTGGTCCGGCGGCAGAACATCGAGCAGATTGGCGAAAGCGGGGATGCCGTGACGAAGGACGTCGCTCATCCACCGGGGATGCAGAAGCATATCGAGCTTGTTGCGCAAAGTCGGATCGGTGCCGGCTCGGTAGTTACGCCGATCCCACTCCCGATTTCCGAAAACCGATGCATCGGTCGTGACGACGAGCGCCTCGCAGCCCGCTGCATGCGCCCGCGCGATGAGAC
>NZ_JBFUKD010000241.1:0-5006 GCF_056401005.1 Microvirga sp. P4_G7
GAACGAGACTACCGACATCACCTTCGATGTGAACGTAGGAACTCCGATCGGCCTGATGCGGAAAATACCCCTCGGTCACGCGGCGTCCGCCGCGCTCCTTGGTAACCAGGCGGGCCATGGACGACGGAATCAGAAAACGTCGGATGATACTCATATGACTCGCACTCCCGCATCTCAATCAATCCCGCTTAACTAGGCCCGAGATGCCTGAAGGTAAACTGGGGAATTGCAGCAGGAAGAAAAGACCCGTGAGTCGTCGGGAGTATTTTTGAAACGAAGTTGTGTACCGATTTGACCTCTGCGCACGCGCGTTTGGATCCCACACGCCAACGTTTGCGCGCAAAACAAGGCGCCATGCGTCAAGATACAACGTTTCGTCATGGACACCTGATCGTCGCTCTCTGGCGAGACCGAATCGCCGAGTGAGGGCTGCGACTTGCACCCCTGCCCTCCACCGAACATCAGGATACGATCGAGGCGACGCGGTCGAGATTTCGAGCGCACCTAGGGATTTCGATAGGCGATTGCGATGACAGGCGCGCCGCCCCGCCGCACGCGGAAGCGGCGCGTTAATCATCCGATCAGATAATGAAGAAATCCGTGGATTTCAGAGCGACCTTGTTCTTCACGACGGCAAACTGAACCTGCGCCACCCCGCCGGCACCATCCTTGTCGTAAAAGAGCGCACCGGTTTTCTTGTTGTAGATGATCCGGTCATCGGCATCGTGCGCGGATGATCCCTGCCAGAACATCTTCGGATCCAGTTTCCCGGGCTTCGTCAACGTTCCCACCTTCTTCAGCTTCGTGAAGATCTTGTTCTCGAGATAGAAGCTATCGTCCGCTACCTTGAAATCCGTCAGCTTGTCGACGTTGGTCCGCTTATTGAGAGCGGTGTCGAAAACCACGATGTCACGCCCCGTCCCGCACGAGATGAGATCGTTGCCCGCGCCACCATAGATCGTGTCGTGGCCGGGCCCGCCATCGAGCGTGTCGTTCCCGTCGCCGCCGCGAATGAGATCGTTGTCGTCGCCGCCGAAAAGCGCGTCGTTACCGCCGAGGCCGTCCAGCGTGTCGTTGCCGCCAAGGCCGCTGAGGGTGTTGGCAAATTCATTTCCAGTCAGCCGATCTGGACCGGCCGTCCCGGATACGCTCACTGCGGCGCCGGAAACGATGACGTTTTCGATATTGGCGAAATTGGCCAAGGATACACTCGCCGACACGATCACCGTGTCGTTGCCCGATGCGTCGACGATCACATCGCCGACGTTGTCGACATAATACGTGTCGTTGCCGGCACCGCCGGTCATCGTGTCCGCACCGAYGCCACCATTGATGATGTTGTTGGCGTCATTGCCGATGAGCGTGTTGTTCAGAGCATTTCCGGTGAGAGCGATCGCCCGCGCATCGCTCGCGATGAGTTTCTCGACGAAGCCCGCCAGTGCGAAACTGACGCTCGCATAGACAGTGTCGACACCATCGGCCACGGCATTCTCGATAACCTGGTCGCTCGCGTTGTCGACATTGTAGACGTCGTCGCCTGCGCCGCCGGTCATCGCGTCCGCGCCGGCTCCACCCTCGATCAGGTTGGCCGATGCATCTCCCACGAGCACGTCCGCGTGGCCCGAACCGCGCAAGTTCTCGAAGTTTGCATAGGTATCGCCGGCGGCTTCACCACCCGTTCCACCCGCGGTCAAACTCGCCGTCACGCCGCCTTCCGCGAATTGGAACGACAGAAGGTCTACGCCCTCGCCGCCATCGAGAACATCCGCGCCTTGACCGCCGCTGATGATGTCGTTCCCGCCATTGCCGCTGATATGGTCGACATAGTCCGATCCGACATAGATGTCATCCTTCGACGTTCCAACAACCGTGACGCCCGCCGTGCGTGCGTCGACGATCGCTGTGGTCGCGGCGCCCGAGCTGTTGGTGGGATCGTACCAGGTAATTGCGAGGCGCCCGTCTGCCATTTCGGAGATCGAGGGCGTGTTGTGCCCACCGTTGTTGGCGGCGGCGGACGCTGTGTTGACCAGAAGTGGCCCCCTGACATTGCCATTGGCATCGACGACCTTGATGAAGAGATCGCCGAGATCGGGTCCATCGGCCGCGAAGTATGCGACCGCATAGCCGCCGCCGCGCAGGGCGGTGATGTCCGCGGTCGGCTCGTTGGCATCCTGCTTGGCGCCACCGATGCTGATCGTCGCGGAGGCCGTGTTTCCATTCACGTCGAAGGTGTAGGTGTCGGTGCCTGCGGCGCCCTTTTCCGCGACGACGATGAAGCGCGGTTGGTCACCCGCCAATCCAACGATGTCTGCTTTCGTCGCGGTGATGGGGGTGCCCACGGTGGTGGCATTGGCGCCGTCCACGACGCTGAACTTGAACTTCGTCGGATCGTCGACGCTTCGGTAGGTCAGAGCATATTTGTTGCTCCCGAGATAAGCGACCGCCGGTTCAGTTCCCGAATCGATGGCGATAACCGTCGGATTCTGACCGTTGGCATCGTACGTCACGAGCTTGACGCTGTTGACGTCGTTGACCTTTTCAACATACGCCACTGCCCAGCCGCCGGATTGTCCGCTGGTCATCTTCGCGCCATGCAGAAGCGTGGCACTGCTTGCGACCGAGATGATCGGACCATCGGCCGCGCCGCTGGCGTTGAATTTCTGCGTGAGAAGCGTCTTGGTCCCACTGGATTCCTGGCTCCAGGTGATCGCGAAAGCGCCATCGGCCCCGATGGTCAGGACGTCTGGACGTGTGGCCCCCACGATGCCTGCTGCACCCGTGTCGACCGGACCGCCGACTTTGAGACCGAGGCCGTCGTAGCGCTGAAAGTAGATCTTGCCGTTCTCCGCCCACGTGCCGACATAGCCACCGGTGGCAAGCATGGAAACGGAGCCGCCGACGGCGCCCGCACCATTGCCCATGCGCAGAACGCTCTCCGGGCTCCAAATCTTGAAGGTCATTCTTATCTCCTAACGCGGGAAATCACGTTGCTGACAATGATTGTTTGACGAGCACTCCTTCGGAGCTCGTCGAATGGACGCCGTGCGCAGCAAAGGCGAAAGAACGACGGCCCGTCGGAACGGCAAGTACCTAAGTTCCAAGTGCTTGAGTCGCGCGTGCCTGAGTTCCATGTGCCTGTGTCGCACGTAACGTCATTCGGTCTATATTTGTGAACGCCGGCTCACAACTCCCCGTACGGGGAGGTGAATACTGATCCGTGAACGTTTTCTGCGCTCATGTGCAGCAACGCACCAACAGGAAAAGGCGAACGCATCGCGGGCGATCCGCGAAATAATGCTCGCCGTCATCATCATCCGTAACTTCGACATGACCAGCGGTTTCGACTTGGTCATCGTCATCACTGTCATCGTGATCGACAACGACATCGCCGTCGCCTTTGTGGGCTTCGACATGCCCATCAGCGGCGGCATTGGCGGAAGCATGCTCCGTGACGTCCGCATCGAGCCACTCTGCGATCCGGCTAGGCGTTCGCGGACGTGAACTGCAGCACGTTCTTCCCGGTGCCAAACTTCTTCATCCTCTTCACGCGTCGACCAACCCGCGCTTTGGACCTGACAGCCCTTCACGACGCTCAGCATCAATGGTGGGTCTGCGGGATCGGGATCTCCCGCGCCTGGAGCGGGATTGCACATGACCGGGTAACCTCGCCGCGCGAAACCATAGGACGGAACGCATGGTCGTTCATTCGCAAGGCGCTATCGAGTTCATGAGGCATTGTCCGCGACTGTGTTTTCCGCGGCCCGCAAAGCAAGTGCCCGCAGGACGGTTCATGCCGACTCGACCTCGGCACGACGGAGCGATGACGGAAACCGCGGACGACAACCGTGATGGAATGGCCAGCTGCGATAGGCGACAACCTCGAGCTGCTACAGTGTCGATAGGACACGGCGTCGACAGAACGACAACCGCGATGGGACGGCCAGCCGCGTACGGAACGGCAGTGCCATTCCAGACAAGGATTCAGTGTCGCCCCTCCGCCCCCCCCCTGCAACGAGCAAAAAAAGACCCCGGCGGGCACCCGCCGGGGCTCTGAGCTCATTGATCCAGGTCGCTCAGATGAAGAAGAACTCTTTGTGCGTCATATTCTTCAGCGCCTTGTTGTTGGTGAAGGTCGCGATGGCCGTCATTCCCCCTGCGTCTGAGCCGTTCTTATCGTAGTAGAGAATGCGCTTCAGTGGATCGTAGACGAAGAAGTCGTTGGCGTCCTTCGCGTGATCGCCGAGGGTGAAGAAGTCGGCCTTCATCTTCACGTTCTTCAGCTCGGTCGCTTTTTTCACGTGCTTCCAGAGCGTCTTGTTCCCCTTGAACAGGTCGGCCTCGAACTTGATCTGGTCGTCCTTCATGCTGTACGTGACCACATTGTCCTTGTTCTTCGTCTTGTGGAACTTGGTGCTGAACACGAAGGTGTCGCGGCCCTTGTCGCCGGTCAAGGTATCGTTGCCGAGACCGCCCCAAAGGACGTCGTTGCCGAGACCGCCGCCGAGTTTATCCTTGCCGGCGCCGCCCTTGAAGATATCGTTGCCGGCCGTCCCCTTGGTGCTCTCAGGATTGACGTCGACGACGCCGAGGCTGAACACCTGGTTGACGACGCTGCCATGACCGTCCGAGACCTGGACCGTGATGTTGTGCGTCGGCGCCTGCTCGAAATCGAGCCGGAACCCATCCTTCACCACGATATCCTTGCCCTGTAGGGCGTAGCGTCCGAGAGCGTCGTCGACGAGCGCGTAGGACAAGGCGTCCCCATCCGCATCCGTCGCACTGAGCGTGCCGACCACCTTACCCGTTTCGTATTCCTTGGCCGTGGTGCCGGAGAGCGTGATGCTGCCGGGAGCCCGGTTGGGGATGGTGGTGTCGTCGTCAAGGATCGTCCCGTTGGCAACGGCCGTGCCGATCGTCGCGTTCTGGGCGTTTGACAGGGTGACGGCAAACCCTTCATTGGCTTCGCTGCCCGTGTCTCCCAGGACATTGACGGTAATGGTCCTGGT
>NZ_JBFUKD010000242.1:0-4979 GCF_056401005.1 Microvirga sp. P4_G7
ATAATGGGCTGGGGAGCGGCACGCATCGCTTTCACGAGTTCGCCAGTCATCCGCGTGAAAGCGGTGAGTCCCTTTGTATCCATGTCGACCAGCGGGCCGATGATCTCGAAGACGTCGCCGCCGGACGAAAAATTGCCGCCCGCGCCACCAATCACGATCACCTTGACGAAATCATCCTTGGAGCAGGCGTGGAAGAAATCCGTCAACTCACGGTAGCTCTCGAATGTCAGCGGGTTTTTCTTCTCCGGGCGATTGAGCGTCACCGTCGCGACAGCTCCGTCGACCGAGAGCAGGAAATGGTTGGGGCGGTAGCCGGAGAGCGGTAGCGTCACCGCGTTCGCGTATGTCGTCGTCACTGCGCTTCTCCCATGACGGCTCGACGGGCGGACAATTTGGTCTTGGCGAGAAGCCGCATCAAATCGCTCTGATCCCTCTGCGACAGATCTCCGAACAATTCCGCGATCCACACCTCGTGTTCCGCAGCCATGGCTTGAAACTCGACGCGGCCGGCTTTGGAAAGGCTGATCATCTGGGCGCGTCGATCGGTTGCCGAGACGCGGCGTTCGATATGTCCGGACGCCACGAGCCGTTCGACAAGTCCAGTCAGATTGCCGTTCGACACCATCATCCGTTTGGACAGATCAGACAATGTCATTCCAGACTTTGCCTTATCGAGCTGCGCCATGAGATCGAAGCGCGGCAAGGTCACGTCGAAGCGATCGCGAAGCCGTCGGCGCACCTCGCCTTCGATCAAAGTCGAACAGGTGAGAAGGCGCAGCCAGAGGCGAAGCTCGTCGCGATGATCGTCGGGCATCTCGACGGCTTTCGTCTCTGCGTCGAGCGGAATGCTTTCGTCACTCATGTCAAATCTCTCCACCCGCCACGACGATAGCCTGTCCGGTCACCGAGCGCGCGCCGTCACCGCAAAGCCAGAGCACCGCGTCTGCGACCTCGGCCGGATCGATCAGGCGCTTCTGCGGGTTATGTTTTACAAATTCGGCGAGAGCCTGCTCATGCGATCGGCCGGTCTTGGCCTTTATGCGATCGAGACTCTCGGCTACGAGGTCTGTGTCGGTGAAACCAGGACATACCGCATTCACCGTCACGCCGCTCGTCGCGACTTCGAGGGCGAGGGAGCGCACGAAGCCGATCACGGCGTGTTTCGCTGCGCAATACGCGCTCACATAGGGATAGCCTTTGAGCCCCGCGGTCGACGCCACGGCGATGATCCGCCCTCCACCGCGCTCGATCATGGAACCCAACACGGCCTGTGCCACATTGGTGACGCCGTAAAGGTTGACATCGATCATCGCGCGGAAAACCGCCGGATCCGACTTCGAGAAAGGCGCCGACGCCGCCGAACCCGCATTCGCGATCATGAGATCGACGGGTCCATTCACCGAAACAATGTCGGTGATAGCCTTCCGGACGGCCTCCGGGCTCGTCACGTCGGCCGCTACAGCGCTGCGGGCGACTCCGTCGGAGACGGCACGCTCCAGCGTCGCCGCGTCGCGTCCGATCACGGTCACGATCGCACCTGCGCCTGTCAGGCCAGCCGCAATGGCGCGCCCGATGCCACGCCCACCGCCGGTGACGACCGCGTGGCGGCCCTGAAGAGTCGTTGGGTTCATGTCACTCCGCAGCGAGAGAGTTCTCGCCCGCCTCCATCCTCAACTCCGCTCGCGTCTTCGGCTTGCCCCGAACCTTGAGATCCTCGAGATCCTGCCGATCACGAACGCTATTACGATATATCTGGTCTTTACCCGGTAGGTATTGCGGGGGGCAATGGACATTTTTCGCGCCATACCAGGCGGCAGCCTTCATCGTGAAGAAAGGATCGACCAAGTGGGGCCGCCCGAGCGCGACGAGATCAGCTCGGCCGGCAGCGAGGATCGTGTTGACCTGATCAGGCGTCGTGATGTTGCCGACGCACATGGTGGCCACGTCCGCCTCGTTGCGGATCTGATCGGAGAACGGGGTCTGGAACATGCGCCCGAAGATCGGGCGCGCATCTCGCACCGTCTGACCTGTCGAGACGTCCACGAGATCGACGCCATGCTCGGCGAAGGCGCGCGCGACAGCAACCGAATCGTCGCCAGTCACGCCCCCATCCGCCCAGTCGGTCGCTGAGATTCTGACCGACATCGGCTTGTGTGACGGCCAAGCGCCGCGCATCGCTTCGAATATCTCGAGCGGAAAACGCAGCCGGTTTTCGAGGGACCCGCCGTATTCGTCTGTTCGTTGGTTCGTGAGGGGCGAAATGAAGCTCGCGAGCAGATAGCCGTGCGCGCAGTGCAGTTCGAGCATGTCGAAGCCGGCTTCGTCACCACGCTTCGCGGCTTCCAGGAACTGCACCTTGATCGCGTCCATGTCGGCTCGCGAGAGTTCCCGCGGCACCTGACTGTCGGGGAAATAGGGCACGGAAGACGCGGAATAGATGTCCCACCCCCCCTCCTCCAATGGCCTATCCATGCCATCCCACATGAGCTTCGTCGCACCCTTGCGACCCGCATGTCCGAGCTGAAGGCAGAACTTGGCGGCGGAGTTCGCATGGACAAAGCCCACGATGCGCTTCCATGCCGCCTGCTGTTTGTCGTTCCACAGACCTGCGCAGCCGAGCGTGATGCGCGATTCCGGCGACACGCATGTCATCTCAGTGAAGAGCAATCCGGCACCGCCAGTCGCGCGGGACCCGTAATGGACGAGATGCCAATCGCCGGGCACGCCATCCTGCGCCGAGTACATATCCATAGGGGACATCACGACACGGTTCGCCAAAGTCATGTCGCGAAGTCGGAACGGCTGGAACATCGGCACGTCCGGCGTGTCGACGGCCACGTCAAATCCGTTCTCCTTCACTTGGCGAGCGAAAGTGCGATCGACAGCGGCGACGAAATCTGGCGCCCGCAAGCGAAGATTGTCGTAGGTGATGGCTTTGGAGCGGGTCATTACGCCGAAGGCGAATTGCACCGGATCGAAATCCCAGAAGCGGGCCACGTGTTCGAACCAGACGAGGGAAACGTCCGCGGCGTGCTGCGTCTTTTCGACTTCCTCGCGCCGCCCCGTCTCGTAGAGTGAAAGCGCGCCGTCGACCTCCGCATTTCGCTTGAAGGATTCATAGAGCGCTATCGCATCTTCCATCGCGAGCTTCGTTCCCGAACCAATCGAGAAATGGGCCGTCGCCTTGGCGTCCCCGAGCAGCACCTTGTTGCCGATCACCCATTTCTTGTTGCGGATCATTGGGAAGTTGCGCCAAATCGACCGGTTGGTGAGGATCTTGTGCTCGCCGAGGAACCAGCCGAAGACATCTTCCATCAATGCGGCGGATTCGGCCTCGCTCTTGTCGGCCAATCCGGCTCGCTCGAACGTCTGCGGATCCGTCTCGAAGATCCATGTCGAACGCCCCGCCTCATATTGATAGGCATGAGCGATGAAGGGACCCCATTCAGTCTCCTGGAAAATGAACGTGAACGCGTCGAGCGGTTTGGTCGAACCCATCCACGTGAACTTGTTCGGTCGCCAATCGACGGCAGGCTGAAACTCTTCCGCGAAACGATCTCTGAACCGGCTGTTCGCACCATCGGCGATGACGACGAGGTCAGCGTCCGCAAAGAGATTCTCGCCTTCGATCTCGACCTGATAGCGAAGTTCCACGCCGAGCTCGGCGGCGCGATCCTGCAAGATCAGTAAGAGCGTTCGCCGCGAGCATCCGCAAAAACCGTTGCCACCGACTCTGTGCGTCGCGCCCTGGAAGTAGATCGCGATATCGTCCCAATAGGCGAACTCACGCGTGATGCGCTGGTAGCTCGGCAGGTCGTATTTCTCGAAATTGTCCAGCGTCGCATCGGAAAACACCACGCCGAAACCGAACGTGTCATCCTTGCCGTTACGCTCGTAGACCGTGATCTCCGCATCGGGGCGATGCTTCTTCATCAGGATCGAAAAATAAAGTCCCGCGGGACCGCCGCCGATGATCGCTATTTTCATGAGACTCGAGTCCGAGAGCTGCAAATCGTGTTTATTTTAAGCTTAAAGCATTTCCCGTTCAACCCCCCTCGGCTGAATTCTCCCCGGTCGTTCCGCGCATTGCGAGAAAGCCTAACTCTCTGCGCCACCAAAAGAAAATCCCCGCAGCACAGAGTGCAGCGGGGATTTGTGACATTCAGGAGACGACTATTTGCTTAGCTTGCGACAAGCGCCAGCACCCGGAGCGGGCTTCCTGAGCCCTTCTCGATTTTCAAGGGCGCGGTAATGAGAACGGCTCCGGTGGGTGGTAGCTGGTCGAGGTTGCAGAGGCTCGCCAGACCAAACTTGTTCGCCCCATGCATGAGATGATGGGCCGGGAAAGCAGGCTCGAAAGCGAAGCCCTGACCGGCATCTGTTCCGACGGCTTCCACGCCCCAGCCGTTCACGTTGCGCTGTTCCACCAGGAACGTGATCGCTGCAGCTGTCGGACCGGGGGTATGTGGCCCGTCTTCCTTGATGTTGAGGAAGGCGGCCGGATCTTCGCGCTTCGACCAATCGGTGCGCATCAGCACCCAAGCACCATCGGGAATGCGGCCATGCTTCTTCTCCCACGCCTCGATATGCGACGGCTCGAGGACGAACTTCTCGTCCTCCGCCGCTTCCTTCGAGCAGTCGATGACGACGGCCGGAGCGACGAGACGCTGGACGGGAACCGTATCGGTGTAGCCGTCCGCGTGGTGCTTTCCGGTGACCCAATGCACCGGCGCGTCGAAATGGGTGCCCGTGTGCTCGCCACACGCGATATTGTTCCAGTACCAGCCGGGGCCCCGATCGTCGTAGTTCGAGATCTCGAGAATACGGAACGGATTGGAGGGTGCAAATTGCGGCGGCAGCTGAATGACCGGCGTCGACGGACGCAAGGTCTGCGTCAAATCGACAACGCGAATGCGCCCATCGGCGATTCCGGATGCGAACTCGATCAAGAGATTACTGGACATCGTTTGGCTCCTTCC
>NZ_JBFUKD010000243.1:0-4977 GCF_056401005.1 Microvirga sp. P4_G7
AAACGAAACGACGTGGGTCCGCCGTGGCGTAATCCTTGACGAAACTCGATGTGCCGCTGCCGATCGTAACGATGACGTCGATGTCCGACCTGGAATCGTCTGAAGGCGGCCAGGCGAGCGTGGCCTCCACCCGTTCTCCATCGACCGTCACCGGCATGCCCTGACCGCGCGCGCCCCCGAGCTGAAAGCCATCATGGGAATCCCACGGCGAGGGAATCGCACTGTCGTTGCGCACGAATTCGTCGTGATTGCGCTCCTCGAAATGCAGCTCGAGCAGACGCAGGACGCCAAGGCGCACCGCTTCCGCGTCAGCCGTCTGCGGAATGGCGCCAAGGGCTTCCAGATGCCTGTCGATGAAGCTGGTGTCGAACTGGCCAGCGCGAAATTCCCTCGCCTCGCAAAGGGCCTTCAAGAAGGCCACATTGGTCTTTGGACCGGCGACGATCGTTTCGRATAGCGCGCGGGACAGACGATCCAGCGCTTCGTCGCGGGTCGCGCCGTGCGCAATCACCTTGGCGATCATCGGATCGTAGAAGGGAGTCACCTCGTCGCCGGCCTGAACGCCGGTATCGATCCGGATGCCGTCGATGTCCGGAAACTCGAGCGCCCACAGTTTGCCGGTGGATGGCAGGAAGTCCTTTTCCGGGTCCTCCGCATAGAGACGCGCCTCGACTGCATGCCCCTTGATGACGAGATCGTCCTGGACGAAGGGAAGTGGTTCACCGGCCGCCGCACGGAATTGCAATTCCACCAGATCCAATCCGGTGATTCCCTCGGTGACCGGGTGTTCGACCTGCAGCCGGGTGTTCATTTCCATGAAATAGAACCGGTCGGGACGGAGCCCTTCGCGACCATCGGCGATGAACTCGACGGTGCCGGCACCGACGTAACCGACTGCACGTGCCGCCTCGACGGCCGCCTTTCCCATGACGGCGCGCATCTCGGCCGTCATGCCTGGTGCCGGCGCCTCCTCGATCACCTTCTGATGACGGCGCTGGAGCGAACAATCGCGCTCGAAAAGGTGCACGACATTGCCGTGTTTGTCCGCGAAGACCTGGATCTCGACGTGTCGGGGCGCGAGGATGTATTTCTCTACGAGCACACGCGGATCGCCGAACGCACTTTTGCCCTCCCGTTGCGCGCTCTCGAGAGCCGCGTCGAAATCTGTGGCTTTGTCGACCCGGCGCATGCCCTTGCCGCCACCGCCTGCGACCGCCTTGATGAGAACCGGATAGCCGATCTCGTATGCTTTCTGCCTCAGGAAATCCGCATCTTGCTTCACGCCGTGGTATCCAGGCACGACGGGCACACCAGCCTTTTGAGCGAGAGCCTTCGCCGCGTCCTTCAATCCCATGGCGCGAATCGAGCCCGGCGGTGGACCGACGAAGACGATGCCATTCTTGGCGCAAGCCTCAGCGAATTCGGCTCGCTCGGACAGAAAGCCGTATCCCGGATGAATGCTGGCTGCGCCAGTCCGCTTGGCGACCTCGATGATCGTGTCGATGCGAAGGTAACTTTCGCGCGCCGGCGGCGGACCGATCAGATGAGCTTCGTCCGCCATCCGGACGAACAGGCCGTCGGCGTCTGCTTCGGAATAGACGGCGATGGTCCGCATCCCGAGCCGTCGCGCCGTGCGGATGATCCGGCAGGCGATTTCGCCACGGTTGGCGATGAGAACACTTTCGAGCATGCGGCGCTCCGATCGAGCTTTCGGGATCACTAGCTAGAGCAAAACCAACGGACGTTGTCACCCTTGGATCCGGACGTCGCGCGACGAACATAAGTCGAACGGGTGGCCCGCGTTCTCCATTCATTCACGCGTCATACAAGATGAACGCAAGGGCAGCTCTGTGTTTCGTCAATTTCCCACTTGCCGGGTCGATGGGAACTCGCTASCTTCTTATTGCAAATCACTTGCAACTGCAGAAAAGAAGCCCTGATGGATTCCACGCGCCCGTCTTCCCTGACCCCCGACGCCGGTTGGCGCCGTGCACGGGCGATGCCGTCTTTGCCGGAAGTGAGCCGCTCGATTGCGGTTCGTCCCGGTTCTTCATGGAAACGCGCGGCAGCGTTTCTCGGTCCGGGCTATCTCGTCGCGGTCGGCTATATGGATCCGGGCAACTGGGCGACGTCGATCGCAGGCGGCGCAAAATACGGCTACGCACTCCTGTCCGTCGCGCTCATCTCGAACATCATGGCAATCATCCTGCAGGCGCTCTGCGCACGGCTCGCCGTCGCAACGGGACGCGACTTGGCACAGGCCTGCCGCGATGCTTATCCGGCCCCGGTCGCGTGGGTGTTGTGGGCCCTCGCCGAGCTCGCCATTTGCGCCACCGACCTCGCCGAGGTCATCGGTACCGCGATCGGGCTCAATCTCCTCTTTGGCATCCCGCTCGAAATCGGCGTTCTGATCACCGCCCTCGACGTCTTCCTCATTCTCTACCTGCAGAATCTCGGATTCCGCTGGGTGGAAGCGTTCGTGATCACGCTTCTCGGCGTCATCGCGGTCTGTTTCGGCATTCAGATCGCCATGGCCGATCCGCAATGGAGCGGGGTCATTCGCGGCTTCGCGCCGACGACCGAAATCGTCACCAACCCCGACATGCTCTATCTAGCGCTCGGCATTCTCGGCGCGACAGTGATGCCGCATAATCTCTACCTGCATTCCGGCATCGTGCAGACCCGCGCCTACGGCGAGACCCTGCCGCAAAAACGGGAAGCCATCCGCTTTGCGACGCTCGACTCGACCCTTGCGCTGATGTTCGCCCTCACCATCAACGCATCGCTTCTGATCCTCGCCGCAGCCGCCTTCCACCACACCGGACGGACTGAAATCGCCGAGCTTGGTGAGGCGCACACGCTCCTTGCGCCCCTCCTCGGTTCTGCGATCGCGCCCACGCTGTTCGGCATCTCGCTCCTGTGTTGCGGCCTGAACTCCACCGTCACCGCGACGATGGCGGGGCAGATCGTCATGGAGGGGTTCATCAATTTCAGGCTTCCGCCATGGCTGCGCCGCCTCGTCACGCGCGGCATCGCCATCGTCCCGGCAGCCGCCGTGACGATCGCCTACGGCGAAAGCGGGACAGCGAAGTTGCTGATCTTCAGCCAGGTCATCCTGAGCCTTCAGCTTCCCTTCGCAGTGATCCCCCTCGTCACCATGACAGCGTCGAAGAAGAAGATGGGCGCACTCGTCAATCCGCTGTGGCTGACGATCATCTCGGCGACCGTCGCAGCGATCATCGTCGCGCTGAACGTCAAGCTGCTGGTGGATTTCGTCTTCGCTTAGCAGCCCCCTCATCCTGAGGAGCCGCAAAGCGGCGTCTCGAAGGATCGCCTAGAGATCGCTGGAGACGCCTCGTCCTTCCAGACGCGATTGCGTCTCCCTCAGGGTGAGGCTTTTGATGCCTTTCCAGCGATCACCTGTGCAACCCAGAACCCCGCAAAAATCATCAGGAACGGTTCGAGAGGGAGCCGGTAGCGCGGGATGCCGTGTGTCACGGCATGAACGGCAGACATGTAGACGATGATCAACAGCAAAGGTGACACGGCGATCAAGTGGCGTTTACCCATGCGCGAAAGGCCGAGCACCGCCATCACCATGACGGGCAGCGTCGCGAGGAGCGCGACGACGTTGATGAGCGTGGATTGCGATCCCGGCGAGGGATTCCAGAAGCGGAACAACCGCTCGACGCAGCGCCAGAGCCAGTGCAAGGGGTTTTCCTTGATGTACTGAACCGCGGCAGCCGTCATCGCCCTATCGCGCTCGATCGGATCGGCCTGCGGGAAGTTCTGCCAMGAGGGTGCGATGGCGTCGAAGTCGAGACCGAACCGATCAAAGAATGGCGTGTTCTCGATGATCAGCAGGTTTCCGGTGCTGACGCTGAGCCGCACGAATGCGTGGTAGAGCTGCCAATTGTGCCACCACCACGGCGCCATCACGACGCAATAAATCAAGGCATAGAGCACAAGACGTCGGACGATCGGTTTGACCTGTGCCTCGCCGCGCGCGAAGCAGAAGGCGACGATGAGAAAGGGAGCCGCGAGATCGAGGATGGGCCGGATCAGGATCGCCGCGACGAACATCACCGAGCCGAGGGCGAACCGACCGCGATAGAACGCGAGGCATGCGGCCAGCAGCAGAAAAACGTACACAGTCTCGCTGAGGCGCATATTCGCGTAGAAGATGACGATCGGATGCAACGCGAACACGAGCGCAGCGAACAACGCCGCGATGCGCATCCTGAAGAGCGCGAGCGACACCAGATAGACCAGCCCCGCCGACAGCGCTGAGAGGATGATCTGAAACGTCAGGATCTGCTTGTATCCGATGATCTCGATCAGGATCGGATACAGCGGCATGTAATTGCCGGACGACATTCGGCCCGTCGTCAGGAGTGCATGCCCGGTTTCGAGATAGATCGCCGTATCGGGCCAGTCACGGCTCGGGGACACCAGATGCCAGGCAATCCGGGCGACGAGGGAAACGAGGGTGACGGTCGCGAGATCGATCCCGATCGTGCGCTCTTCGCTCCCCCGCTCCGAATTCATAGTAAGTCCCCGAACCGGCAGCGATAAGGGCCGCCACCGAGTTCATTGATGGCAGCAACCCTCACGCGGCCTTGAGGCGGTTCAACGCCTCGTCGATCTTGGCCTTGCGCTGGAGCGCTTCGTCGCGGCGTTCACGCTGCTCGTCCACGACCTCTTCCGGCGCACGTTTGAGGAAGTCCGCGTTGCCGAGTTTGGCGTCGATCTTGGCGACTTCGCCCTCGAGCTTCTGAATTTCCTTCTGCAGACGGGCACGCTCCGCCGACAGATCGACGACTCCTTCGAGAGGAAGCGCCGCCACCTCACCGCGAACGATGAGCTGCACCGAGCTCTTCGGCGCCGCATCCGCGAACGTCATCTCGGAAATGCGCGCCAACCGCTTGATGGTATCCGCCCACCGCTCGGCGCGCGCACGCACGGCAGCCGAAGAAG
>NZ_JBFUKD010000244.1:0-4952 GCF_056401005.1 Microvirga sp. P4_G7
GAATCCGATTTCGGCGGCGAGCGTCTTGGCGTGCTGAAACAACTTTTCGACACCCTCCGTGCGCTCGAAGGGCGGACGGTTCATGTCGCCGGTGATGGTGAGCGCGATGTCGGGATTGTGCGGCCGCAGCCCAAGGATGGCCGTCGTCAGGCGCTCGCCGTCGGCGACCGTCTCGACACGGATGTCGATTGGAAACTGACAGAATTGCGGAATGACGTTGACCGCCGTTCCCCCGGACACCATGCCGACCGTCGTGGTGATGCCGCGCGAATAATCCGTCATCGCCTCGACGGCGAGGATCTGCCGCGCCGCTTCGTGGATGGCGTTACGGCCATCCGCATGGCGCGAACCTGCATGGGCCGGGCGGCCCTCCACCGTGACGTCGAAACGTCCGACGCCTTTGCGTGCGGTGACGATCTGGCCATTGTCGCGTGCCGGTTCGGTGACGAGCGCATAAGCTGAACGGCGCGCGAGGTTTTCGATGATCGGCCGAGTCATCGGACTGCCGATCTCTTCGTCGGGGGTGAACAGGAACACTAAAGGCCGCGCCGCCGTGCCCGCACGCGCGACTTCCCTGAATGCCTCGAGGCAAAAAAAGGCGCCACCCTTCATATCGTAGATTCCGGGCCCGTAGATTCGGTCCTCTTCGATGCGCAACGGCAAATCCTTCTCGATGGTGCCGATCGGATGCACCGTGTCGAGATGGGACATGACGAGGATGGGGGGCGCATCCGTCCGAGGCCCCGCGCGCAGAAGGAGCGCGTCACCCAATCCATCCTGTCCCGCAATTCGCTCGACGGCGATCGGCGCACCCGCAACCTGGGCGACCACGAGGTCCATCATCATGTTGACGGCCGCGGGCTCGTGCGTCGGRCTTTCGGTCCGGATCCAGGTGAGAAGGGTATCGAGGGAGGAAGTTGGCATGGGAACGTCCAGGGAATCGCGTTTTGCCTAGGCCTTTCGCCATCAAACATCAAGCTTCGCCGGCGACGTTCGACGCCGTTCTGTCCGTACGCACGTGAGGGATAATCTGCCGCAGCGGCGGATCTGTCGTAACGTTGTAAAGGAAAAATAACCCTTGGACGTTACAACGTCTGGACATCAGGTTGAGGAACAATGGCGTACAAAATCGGCTCTCTCGGCAGGGATTTTCTCGAAGGCTTCGGCACATCCGACACGTTGTTCGGCGATAGCGGAGGCAAACTCACGAGTGGATTGGCCGGAATCGATCAGATCTACGGCTATGCCGGCGCTGACTTCCTACGCGGCGATGCCGCCTCCCTGGGCGGACGCGCGCGCGGCGGCGCCGATGTGATCTGGGGCGGCGACGATCGCGATACGGTTTATGGCGACGCGACGTCGATGAGTGGAACCGCCCGCGGCGGCGCGGACCGGATCTGGGGTGAGCGGGGATACGACATCCTGTTCGGCGACGCGAAGACGATGAGCGCGTCCTCCACCGGCGGCGGCGATAAGATCTATGGCGGCGACGACAACGACACCCTCTATGGAGACGCCTAYACGATGTCGACCCGCGCCCAGGGCGGGAACGATTACCTCTATGGCGATGCCTATAACGACCAATTGTTCGGCGACGCCTACAAGATGACGAGTTCGACGGTCGGCGGCGGCGACAAGCTTTTCGGTGGCAGCGGCGCAGACAGCCTGTACGGCGACGCCTACACCATGACGGGAACATCCCGTGGGGGCGCAGACACACTCTACGGCGACGACGGCGGCGACACGCTGTACGGAGATGCGCGAACCATCACGAACGCGGTGCTGGGCGGAAACGACGTTCTGAAGGGCGGCGGATCGAGCGACAAACTCTACGGCGACGCATTGCAGATGTTCGCCACCTCTACGGGCGGCGCAGACAGCCTCTACGGCGGCACGAGTGCGGACCGTCTTTACGGCGACGCCGCCGATCTGCTCGATCTGGCGCGCGGAGGCGCCGACCGGCTCTACGGCGAAAGCGACAACGACATTCTCTACGGCGACGGCAACACGATGCGCGGCGCAAGCGGTGGTAATGACAGCCTCGACGGTGGCACGGGCAACGATACGCTCTTCGGCGATGCAACCACCATGTACGGAACGAGCATCGGCGGACACGACTGGCTCTCGGGCGGATCCGGAGACGATGTGATCTACGGCGATTGCCGCACGAGCGAGAGCTTCGTCCAATACGGTAACGACAGCCTCTATGGCGGCTCCGGAAACGACACCCTGATCGGCGATTCCTCTTACGGGGGAACCGGCGCCGATTTCCTCAATGGCGGCTCCGGCAACGACATTCTCGACGGCGGCGGCGGACGGGACGTGTTCAGCTTCGATCTCGGTTCAGGCAAAGATCGAATTCTCTATTTCGCGCCTGGCGAAGATATCATCGATCTGCGCGCCTGGCGTTTCGCCTCCTTCGACAAGCTCGTGATCAGTCAGTCGTCGACCGGCACGTTCACGAACATCTATCTCGACGCCGCGAGGCAGCACTACATCAAGCTCGAAGGCATTCTGAAAGCAAACCTCTCGGCGGCGGATTTTCTGCTCTGATTGGAGCCAACAAGAAGGCCACCAACAAAAAGGCCGCCACTTGGCGGCCTTCAGGCGACGTCGATGTTTTCGTTTCGGGAGAGGAAGTTCCCTCGCGCCTAGAACGGAATATCGTCGTCCAGGTCGTTGTAGCGCGATCCTCCGCCTCCGCCGGTGCCGGTCGAGGCCGGTGCCGGGCGGCGTTCCATGGGGGATGAGCGGCCGAAATCGCCGCCGCGGCTGATCTGACCGCCGCCTTCGTCCTCGCTGTAATCGCCACCGCCGGCGCCGCCACCGCGGCTGTCGAGGATCGTCAACTCACCGCGGAAACGCTGCAGGACGATCTCGGTCGTATACTTTTCCTGGCCCGACTGGTCCTGCCATTTGCGGGTCTGGAGCTGGCCCTCGATGTAAACCTTCGAGCCCTTCTTGAGATATTGCTCGGCCACGCGGGCGAGGTTCTCGTTGAAGATGACGACCGAGTGCCACTCCGTCTTTTCCTTGCGCTCGCCGGTCGCCTTGTCTTTCCAGCTCTCGGAGGTGGCGATCCGCAGATTCACCACCGGCTCGCCGTTGTTGAGGCGGCGTACCTCGGGGTCGCGGCCCAGATTGCCGACAATGATCACTTTGTTGACGCTGCCCGCCATCTCGCTCTCCACATTCGCTACAAGGCCGTGTTCTGCGGCCGGACGGCCGTCGGGACAAGCCAAGGATGAGTTCTGCACAGGTCTGTCCCCAATAAAAGGGACCCACGCCTGTGTTCTATATTTGTTCCAGAAAAATACAAGCCATTGAAGCGGATCCGGGATGGATCGAATGCCGCAGCTGAACACCAATTCGGCGAGCGCTCGCTTGTAAACACAACCGAGAGACACCCTCTCCGGAGGCGGCGATAACGACACCCTCTACGGCGGCAACGGCAACGATAAGCTGTCCGGTCACGACGGAGAAGATTATCTCATAGGCAATGCCGGCAAAGATAAACTCGTTGGCGGCGACGGCAACGACACTCTTTTCGGCGAAACCGACAACGACCGTCTGTCGGGCGACGACGGCAACGACTATCTTTATGGCGGCGGCGGCGCCGACTATCTGAACGGCGGCAGCGGCAACGACACGCTCAACGGCGGCGGCGACAAAGACAAGGATGTACTGCTCGGCGGAGCCGGCAACGATAAGATCACAGCGGGCGAAACCGATGCCGCCTCGGGCGGTGCCGGTATTGATACCCTGACCCTCGACTACTCTTATTCATCCACTCGCGTCAAATATGCGATCGATCTCTCGAAGATCTCGGGAAAGAAGACCGCGGACACCGGATATCTCGGCCTGAAGGCAAGCCAATTCGAGAAAGCCTTCGTCAATCTCCACAGCGTGGCCGAAGGTTCGTCCGTCATCGGCTCCAAAGGCGATGACCGTTCCATGTCGATGGAACCGGCGGAACGCTCAAAGGAGGCGGAGGAAACGACACGATACGCGTAAGCGCCTTCGACGGAGGGGCGTTTACGATCGACGGCGGCGCCGGCGCCGACAGGCTATTCTGCGGCGGAGCCGGTAACACGGTCACCGGCGGAGCCGGATCGGATATGTTTGTCCTCCAACTCTACGAGGACGCGAGCACGGTGCTCGATTTCACCGCGAAGGATCGCATTGTCGTTTCGCAATACGCCTATTACTCCCCGACCAAGGCCGACCAGAAGAATCCCCTTGTGTCCGGCACCGATCCGAAAGCGACCTCCGCGCTCGCACAGTTCCTGTACGACGTGGATGATGGCCGCCTCTTCTACGATCCTGACGGCACAGGCATCCTGGAAGCCATGCACGTCCTGACGTTGGCGAACAAAGTCGCGTTGAAGGCATCGAATATTCTCTTCGAGCTGTAGTACCCACATTCACCTTTGCATCCGCTGGGACGACGCTCAGCGGATGGCTTGCGGTTGACGACGCGCGTCCCGCATGCGGCGCCACAGGACGGATCCTACCGCAAATTTTCCAAGCTCCGATTGTCTCGCCGTGCATGGCCCTCGCTTGCCGAGCTAACGCTGTATTCGGCACCTGTGCCACTCGGGAACTGGAACACACCGGCGCACAATCCCAGCCTCAACGGGAGACGCAGCTCTCCAAACCGTTCCCAGAGCCTGCCCCTTCGAGGCTCTTTGGAGGTAAGGCGGCGAATTTTCCCAGGCGAGTTGTTGCTGCCCCACTTTGTTTGGGCTTCTGGTCATCTAGTTACCTGTGGCGAATACCCGACATCCTGGAGCCTCGTCTCATACCTTCCTTGTCCACGATTTCTCAAAACGCGCCTCATCCAGGAAGCCCGTTTGCAGGACGGAAGCGATCGTTCAATCGCAGTCCCAAGTGAAAGGAATTGCCGATGCATACCCGCTCTTCCTCCGCCCGCTGTCTTGCCGGGCTCGTTG
>NZ_JBFUKD010000245.1:0-4950 GCF_056401005.1 Microvirga sp. P4_G7
GGGCTGACCTTGTAGGCCGGCATGATCGCGGCGTCGTCCTTGGGCTTGTAGGTCGCCAGGAGGTCCTTGTTGTCCTCGAGCTGCTCGCCACCGATGCTCCAGATCACATCGGCCTTGGGCGCGGAGGCTTCCGCCTTCACGCGCTTGATGATGTCGCCCGAACCGGCCTTCACCACGTCGAGCTTGAGGCCCGTCTCTTTCTCGAATTTCGGCGCCAGGGCATCGACGATCGAGGCCTTGTGGGCGGTATACACCACGACCGACTTGTCTTGCGCCATGGCGCTGACGCTCAATGTAGCGAGCAATACGCCTGTTGTTATTCCGACTTTCAACATCCCGTCCTCCCCGGATTAGGTAGCAAAGCTACGGCATGTTGCTGAACGCCAGAAGTTTTGTAAAGTCGGAACGGCATAAGACGTAGTTAAACTAGAAAGCTGGGAGCAGGGGCGTGGCGGAGTTGACCATTAAGGGGTTGGCCAAGAGCTTTCGGGACGTTCACGTCCTGAAAGGGGTCGATCTCACGATCGGATCGGGGGAGTTCTTCACCCTTCTGGGCCCGAGCGGCTGCGGCAAGACCACGCTTCTGCGGGCGATCGCCGGCTTTCAGCTCCAGGACCGGGGCGAGATCATCGTCAAGGGCGAGCGCATCGACGCCAAGCCGGCGCACAAGCGCGATATCGGCATGGTGTTCCAGGATTACGCGATCTTTCCCCACCTGACCGTGGCCGAAAACGTCGCCTTCGGCCTCAAGGCCCGCAATCTGCCGAAAGCCGAGATCGCGACCCGCGTCGCGGAAAGTCTCAAGATGGTTCGCCTCGACGGCTACCAGGACCGGCTGCCGTCGGAAATGTCGGGCGGGCAACAGCAGCGGGTTGGACTTGCGCGAGCGATGGCGATCCGTCCGACGCTTCTGTTGATGGACGAGCCCTTGTCGAACCTCGACGCCAAATTGCGCATCGAACTGCGCGAGGACATCCGGGACATCCAGAAACGGCTCGGCATCACGACGATCTATGTGACCCACGATCAGGAGGAGGCCCTCGCGGTGTCCGACCGGATCTGCGTCATGAACAAAGGTCACGTGGAGCAGATCGGCACGCCCTTCGAGATCTATCGCCAGCCGAAGCGGCGTTTCGCG
This sequence comes from Microvirga sp. P4_G7, assembly GCF_056401005.1. NCBI lineage: Bacteria > Pseudomonadati > Pseudomonadota > Alphaproteobacteria > Hyphomicrobiales > Methylobacteriaceae > Microvirga > Microvirga sp. P4_G7. Next base: position 1,139 of record NZ_JBFUKD010000245.1, read on the forward strand.
GCGTCGTTCGTGGGCACCATGAACTTCCTCCCGGCGCGCATCGACGGCGGACGCTTGATCGTCGGCCAGCAATCGCTGGCCCTGCCCGGCAATCTCCCGACCGGGCCGGTCGAGATCGCCATTCGCCCGGAGAACGTGATTCTCGAGGGCGAGGCCGACCAAGGCGAGATGCTCGTTCTGAAGGGAAAAGCGCGCAAGGTGACGTTCCTCGGGCGGGAAGCGCAGTTCACGATCGCGACCGAAGCGGGCGAGATCGTCGCGCAGGTCTCGGATCCGAGCGCGGCGTTCCTCAAGGCCGAGGGGCACGACGTCGAGGTGCGGTTGCCGGTCTCGCGCATCGCGCTGTTCGATTCCAACGGCGATCTCGTGAAGGCGGGCTGACACATGACGCGTCCGTTCCGGTTCAACATCTGGACCATCGTGCTCATCGCGGCGTGGGCCGTGCTGTTCATGCTCCTCATCTGGCCGCTCTCGGCGATCCTGCGGGCGAGCCTTCTCGACAACGACAGCGGCGCCTTCTCCCTCGTTCATTACATCGAGATCTTCACGACGCGCGTCTATCAGCGGGCGATCGGCAACACCTTCATCGCGGGTTTGGGCGGCATGACGGGCGCGCTCGTTCTCGGCGTCACCCTCGCCTTCATCACCACGCGTTTCCACATCCGTGGTCGCGCCATCATCCAGACTTTGGCCGTCATCGCCCTCGTCGCGCCGCCCTTCATCGGAGCGTATGCGTGGATCGTCCTGTTCGGCGCGAGCGGCGTGGTGCGCAAGTTTCTCGCCACGATCGGCATTTCGATTCCGCCGATCTACGGCGTCGCCGGCGTCATCATGGTGTTCAGCCTCAAATTCTTCCCGCACGTGTTCCTGATCACGTCCGGCGCGCTCGGGGCGCTCAACCGATCGCTCGAAGAGGCCGCGGAGAGCCTCGGCGTCTCGCCGACGCGGCGGCTGTTCACGATCACGCTGCCGCTGATCCTCCCCGCCATCTCCGCCAGCGCGCTGTTGACCTTCGTGTTGTCGATCGCGGATTTCGGAACGCCGCGCATCATCGGCCGCGACTTCAACGTCCTGGCCACCGAGGCGTTCAACCTGTTCGGCGGTGAAATCGGCGGCAATCCCGGCATGGCGTCGGCGCTCAGCATGGTGCTGATTTTTCTCTCGATGCTGATCGTCTTCGCCCAACGCTGGGTTCTGCGCCGCAACGTCTATTACAGCAACCTGATCAAGAAGCCGGAACGGCAGCACGTCGGCGGGCTCAAATCGCTCGGCCTTCACGCGCTCGCCTACGTGATCGTGCTCGTCGGTGCGATGCCGGCGATCATCGTGATCCTGTTCTCGTTCCGCCGTACCAGCGGTCCGGTGTTCCAGCCGGGATTCAGCCTGCAGAGCTACGAGAAGGTGATCGCGACCGTCTCTGCGCCGATCTGGAACACATTGATGTTCTCGTCGGCGGCGGTGTTCGCCATCGTCATCAGCGGCACGCTCATCGGCTACCTGATCTCGCGGCGGCCGGGTCTTGCCACCGGCGCGCTCGATGGCCTCCTGATGGTTCCGTATGTGGTGCCGGGTATCGTCATGGGTATCGCCTTCATCACCCAGTTCAACAATCCGCCCATCGCGCTGACGGGGACCGGCCTCATCATCATCCTCGCCATCTATGTGCGCCGCCTGCCCTATTCGGCCCGCTCCGTCGCGGCGGCGCTGAAGCAGGTCAGCCCGAGCCTCGAAGATGCCGCCGTGAGTCTCGGCTATTCGCCGGGCAAGGCCTTCATGAAGGTCACCGTGCCGCTCATCGTGCCGGGTATCCTGGCCGGCGGATTGATGAGTTTCGTCACCGCGATGAACGAGCTCTCCTCGTCGCTCGTGCTCTATGTGGGCAACACGATCACGATGCCGGTCCGTATCTATCTCTCGGTGATGGACGGCGAATACGGAACGGCGTCGGCGCTCTCGACCATTCTCCTGACGCTCACCGGGCTTGCCGTTTACGCAGCGTTCCACCTGTCGGGACGCAAGGAAAGCGCGCTTCTCTGAGCCGGCTTTCGATGGATCATGGCGTGGCGCGCAGCTTTGCGCGTCACATATCCCGGTTGAACGGGGCTTGACGTTCTACCATTGCGGCATAAAGTGCGGCCCGCGATGGCGCGCATTCTTGCGATTCGTCGCCCGCCGCCGGCCCGAACCCCCCATCAGTTGCTTTTTGTCCCCTGCGCTCGTGCCGAGTCGCGGGCCGTTTCCTGTCCCGTTCGCCGCGAACGGGCATTTCGGACGCTTTCCATGAAGTCTTCCTTTCTCCGCAATGCGCTCGTGCTGGGCATGCTGTCCGCCATCGGACCGTTCGCCATCGACATGTATTTGCCGGCCTTCCCGGCGATCGCCCGCGATCTCCATTCGGATATCGGCTTGGTGCAGATGAGCCTCATGAGCTTCTTCACGGCCGTCGCGATCTTTCAGATCGTCTACGGGCCGGTCTCCGATCATGTCGGCCGCAAGCCACCGATCTATTTCGGGCTGACGCTGTTCATCATCGGCGGCATCGGATGCAGCTTCGCACCGAACGCCGAGACGCTGATCGCGTTCCGGTTCCTGCAAGGGGTCGGAGCCTGCGCCAGCATGGTGATCACCCGCGCGATCATTCGCGATCTGCATACGGGCGCCGAGGCTGCACGTCTCATGGCGACATCGATGCTGGTCTTCAGCGTTTCACCGATCCTCGCGCCGCTCGCCGGAAGCGCGCTCACCGAGTTCTTCAGCTGGCGCGTGATCTTCTGGGCGATCTCAGGGGTCGGTCTCTTGGGCCTTGTGGTCGTCGCGACTCTGCTGCCCGAGACCCGCAAGCCCTCCGCCGAGAAGGCCACGGTCGCGCAGGTCGTGCGCACGTACGGCCTCCTGCTCAAGGATTGGCACTTTCTCGGGCTCGTCTTCATCGGCGGCCTCGGACAATCGAGCTTCTTTGCTTATCTCGCCGGCTCGTCCGTGGTGTTCATCGAGCATTTCGGGTTGACGCCGTCTCAGTACAGCCTGGTCTTCGCCTCGAACGCGATCGCCTTCATCGGCGGAGCGCAATTCAACGCGACGCTCATGCGCCGGTTCGGAGCGCCGCGCGTCGTGTTGACGGCGATCTCGACGTTCGCCGTCCTGACGACGTCGCTGTTTCTGATCACCATGGCCGGCGTCGACAGCGCGGTCGTGTTGTGGGGCATGCTGTTCATGGCGTTCGGCTGCCTCGGACTCATCATCCCGTCGACCGCGGTGCTCGCGCTCGAAACGCATGGACCGATCGCGGGAACCGCGGCGGCCTTGATGGGCACGCTGCAACTGGCGACGGGCGCCACCGTGATCGTCCTGGTCAGCGCGTTCTTCAACGGCACGGCCGTGTCGATGGTCGTCGCCATCGCCACATGCGGTCTCGTGGCCTGCAGCCTGAGCTGGAAGGTGCTGCGTCGTCCAAGAGTGTATTCTTGAGTGACGTGTATTCTCGAGTGACGTGTATTCTTGAGTGACGTGTATTCGTGAGTGAGCCTCTATTCCTGGGCGATTTTGGCCATGATCCAATCGCGGAAGGACCGCACCAGCGGCGCTTCCGCCTTGGCCTCGGGATAGACGAGGTAATAGGCGCCCTCGCTGATGAGGCTGCGCGGAAACAGGATCTCGAGACGCCCTGACGCGAGTTCGTCGGCGATCAGGAAACGCGGCACGAGCGCCGCGCCGAGTCCGGATGCGGCGCCCTGCGCCACCATGGCGAACTGTTCGAAACGAGGACCGCGTAACGGATTGCCGACGCTGACGCCGTTGCTTGAGAACCATTC
>NZ_JBFUKD010000246.1:0-4945 GCF_056401005.1 Microvirga sp. P4_G7
GAGCTTGACGGCCGGATTGGGAATGAAGCGCACAACGACCTCGGACAGATAAGGGAGCGACGTGCCATCGGCCGCCTTTTTCCAGTACTTGTCATTGGCCTTCACAGTCAGGCGATCTGCACTTTTCCATTCGGTGAAAGTGAAGGGTCCCGTGCCGACAGGTTTGCGTCCGAAGTCCTTACCGGATGTCTCGACCGCTTTTGGCGAGACCATGGATCCGCCCTCACTTGCGAGACCTGCAATGACGGCACCGGATGGCGAGGAGAGATTTACCCGCGCCRTGAGATCATCGATGACATCAACCGTGGTCACGCCCGCGAGCGTCGAAGCATGGGGACTGTTCGTTGCAGGATTGACGACGCGCTCGATGTTGAACTTCACGGCTTTCGCGTCGAAGGGGGTGCCGTCATGAAATGTAACGCCCGGACGCAACTTGAACGTGATCGATTTCTGGTCTTCCGCGAATGTCCAACTCTCCGCGAGCGAGGGCACGAGATTCCCTTTTTCGTCGAGGAGCACGAGGTTGTCGTAGATCAGGTCATAGACCTTGCGATCCAGGCTCGGAGCATTGCCGAAAATGGGATCGAGGCTGACCGGCTCGATATCGAGAGCCGCAGTCAGCGTGCCACCTTTGACAGGCGCCTGGGCAAAGGCGACCCCGCTCCACATGAGGGATGCGGCAAGAGCCGCGCGCGATAGGTTCGAGACTACTTTCAACTTCACCTCCCATGCCGAGTTCGACCGGCTTAGGCCACCGATAACTCATTTGACATCAACTTGCAAGATATCTGATAAGTGATGTGTTGAGGTCTGGTGCGGGGTCAGGTAGACTTACCCCTCGCTCGAGGAGTTTCGAATGACGGAAGCAGCAGAGATCTACCGATTCGATGGTGACGCGAGGTCTCGCATCAAACTATCGGACGCTGTGCTGCATCGGCTCACCGACCTCATTCTCGAGCGAGCCTTGAAGCCAGGCGATTCGTTGCCTTCCGAATCGGAGCTGGCGCGAAGTTTCGACGTCAGCAAGCCGGTCATTCGGGAAGCCCTTCGTCAACTTGCCGTCATGGGCGTGGTCGAAATCCGCCAGGGACGTCCCTCTTCCATCAGCCAGCTATCGTCGAAGCCGCTTCAACTCTTTCTGCGCCTTGCCGTTCGATCGCAGCCAGAGGGATTGCGTGAGGCGCTGGAATTGCGGCGCGCTCTGGAAACACAGATCGTGATGCTCGCGGCCGAACGTCGCGAAGAGGTTCATCTTGCCGGATTGAATGCCGCGTTGGAGCAGATGCAGCGCAACAAGCACAGCGACGCGGAGTGGATCGCTGCCGACCTAGCCTTTCACAAGATCCTCGCCGAGGCATCGAAGAACATCCTCATGTCACTTCTCATGGAAGCGATGAGCGGCACGATGGAGGACACAATTCGTGCTCTGCACAGTCAATACGACGTGCGCGACGCGGAGGCGACCTACGCGCGCCACGTGGCCATCGTCGAGGCCGTCGCTGCCCGCGATGTCATCGCGGCACGTACCGCAATGGAAATCCACTTCGACGTCGGGCTTCCCGTTGTCTTGCGCATTCTCGACGAAGAACACCGCCGCCACTGGCGTTGAGGTCTCGCCATGCTTGCCTATATCGCCAAGCGGCTTCTCCAGCTCATCCCAGTCCTGCTGGTAATGAGTGTCGTCGTCTTCAGCATCGCCAAAGCGCTTCCAGGCGATCCGACGGTTACCGTTCTCGGTGACAGCGCAACGGCGGCGCAGCGCGAACAACTGCGTCAGGAGCTTGGTCTCAACGATCCAGTCCCTGTGCAATACGTTCACTGGCTCGGGCGCGCTGTGTCGGGGGATCTCGGCTATTCACTTCGTTCGAGAGAACCTATCTCCGAGATGCTCGCAGCCCGCGTCCCAGTCACATTCCAGCTCACACTCCTCGCCATTGTTCTGTCACTTGCAATCGGCGTGCCGCTCGGCGTCGTTGCCGCACGCAACCGTGGAACGTGGCTCGACTTCGGTGTCAGCTCGGTCGCAATATCCGGCATGGCGGTGCCATTCTTTTGGCTTGGCGTGCTGCTGATCCTTCTCTTCTCGGTCAAGCTGGGATGGCTGCCGCCGTCCGGCTACGTGCCACTCTTCAGCGATCCCCTCCGCAATCTGTCGCTGATGATCCTGCCATCCATTACCGTGGGGCTGTCGATGGCGGCTCTGGTGATGCGCCAGACCAGAACTGCAATGCTTCAGGTCCTCAGTCAGGATCATGTCCGTACCGCCCGTGCAAAGGGTCTTCCGGAACGCGTCGTTGTGGTCAAGCACGCCTTGCGCAACGCGTTGAACCCGATCGTGACGGTCGTCGGACTGCAGATCGGCGCACTCCTCGGCGGGGCTGTCGTGACCGAGACAGTCTTTTCGATGCCTGGGCTAGGACGGATGCTTGTCGATGGCATCTTCCAGCGCGACTTCGCCGCGGTCCAAGGAGCGATCCTGGTGATCGTTCTCGGCGTATTGCTGGTGAACCTGGCGACCGACGTTCTCTATGCGACTCTCGATCGCCGCATCAAATTGTGACCAGACATGAGCATTGCACCCAATGATACAACTGTCGTCCTAGATGCGAAGTCGCCGTCGTATGGACCAGTGGCGACAGCACTGCGCAATCTTTGGCAACACCCGCTTGGCCGCGTCGGCGCCCTTCTGCTGTCCGTGCTCATCCTGTGCGCTCTGCTAGCTCCGCTGATTGCTCCATACGATCCGGCCGGCGTGGATTACGAAGCGATTCTCTCGCCGCCGAACCGAGCCCACTGGCTGGGAACAGACGAAATCGGACGGGATGTGCTCTCCCGCATCCTCTTCGGTGCGCGAATTTCTCTTCAGGTGGTCGTCGTTTCCATCGGCGGCGCGATGATTGTCGGCTCCGTCATTGGTCTTGTTTCCGGCTTTGCCGGTGGGCGTATCGATGGGGTCATCATGCGCATCATGGATGGGTTGCTCGCCTTTCCGATGCTCGTTCTGGCGCTTGCTATCGTGGCCGTTCTCGGCCCCGACCTGCTCAACGCGATGATTGCCATTGCCATCGTCAACATTCCTGGTTTTGCCAGGCTCGTCCGCGGTGAGGTGCTCGTCGTACGCGAACTGGAATACGTGCAGGCGGCGAGAGTCCTCGGCGCATCGCGAGTGCGATTGATGGCGCGACATATCTGGCCGAACGTTTCAGGAAACGTGATTGTCTACGCAAGTCTCAAGGCATCCGCGGCGCTTATCACCGAGAGCGCGCTCAGCTTTCTCGGGCTCGGCGTCCAGCCCCCGACGCCGAGTTGGGGCCAGATGGTCGCGATTGGTATGGACTACTTTCAATCGTGGTGGATAAGCTTCTTTCCCGGGCTCGCCATTTTCCTGACGGTGCTCGCACTGAACTTTCTCGGAGACGGCCTGCGCGACGTGCTGGATCCACGTCTGTCGGGACGTCGCCACTAGATAAAAGCTTCTTACGATTCAAATGAACACCACACTCGTACTGCCGCAAATCGAAATCGACCCCGCCATGGCGGTTATCCTGGAAGAGATGCGCGCGGCGCCCCGTCCTCCGTTGGATGACCTTCCGCTTCAGGAAGCCCGGGATTTGATCGAGACGTCGAACATTCCCTGGAACGCCGTGGTGCCGCAAATGGCAGGAGGGACATGCGATTTCCATGTCGCTAGCCACGGTCGGAGCGTCCCGGTCCGTCTTTATCGACCCGTCCAGACCGAACACCTGCCGCTGATCATTTACGCGCATGGTGGTGGCTGGACGGTGGGCTCTTTGCGGACCCACGATCGTTTTGCCCGCCTTCTCGCCAGCCTGTCCTCGCTTCCCGTTCTGTCTGTCGAATATGCACTCTCGCCGGAGCATCCCTTCCCCGCGGCGCGCGATGATATCGCGAGTGTGGTGAACGCGGTTCGGCGCGGCCTCCTCGGAAACAACGCCAGTCGTGAACACCATGCGCTCGTGGGCGATTCCGCCGGCGCCCATGTGGTGCTGACAGCGGCGCTCGCCGACCCGCAGAACTCACCAGATGCGATCGCATTGGTCTACGGGTGCTTTAGCCGCGATTTCAACACACGGAGCTACGAACTATTCGGAGACGGCGCATTCGGATTGTCCGAGCGCGCGATGCGCTATTACTGGGCCAATCTCCTCGATTCGGCGCCGAGTGACGTGAGACGTGCTGCAGACTTGCGGAATTGGAATTTGCGTGGCTTGCCCGCTACCTATCTGATAGCCGCCGGTCTCGACCCATTGAGGGATGACAGTATCCGGTTTGGTCGAGCACTGGTGGACGCCGGCGTCCCGTTCACATTCGAGCTCGTTCCCGGTGTGATCCACGGCTTCATGCAGATGACACTTCGATTGCCGGCGGCCGAGCGCGCGATGGAGAAACTTGCGGCCTTCCTACGAACGGAGCTTGCTAAGCGGCGGGAAGCATAAATTATCGACGTCGTGAGAATCGGGATATCGCCGAGTTGGCAAGCGCTTCCATCTACCTCGTCCTATGACAGGTGAGGCGGGTCGCTATCGGTCTCCCCGATCGATGACCCGATACTCGGCATCGATAATTTCCGCACTAGACGTTCGAGTCGTCGGCCTTTTGCGGCGGTATATCCACTTTCCGATGAGTGCGGCACCGATCCCCAGCGGGATCGCAAACAGTGCAAGACTTGCAACCAGGACAAGAACAATCACCGCCACTGAGGCCGCGGCAAAAAGCGCCAGAAAGCCAGCCCAACGCGGTATCCGCACCATTCGGATACCCGGATTGAATTGATCCCTGTCGGACAAAGTTTCCTCGTTCACCTGTGTGCGTCGCGCATCTATGTCGTAGCGCTGCACTCGTCTCGCAAGGGACTCGCGAAGAGAAAGGCGGTGTTTTCGCCGTTTTTCTCTTCGTGAGCATCGGCATCCGGACACCCTAGATG
>NZ_JBFUKD010000247.1:0-4929 GCF_056401005.1 Microvirga sp. P4_G7
TCTCTACACGCTCGGCGCGATCTTTCTGTTCGGCGGTGAATTGAACGGCACCATTCTGATGGCGAAGCGCCACCGACTGCGGGACGAGAAGGCGCAATTCGCCGAGCCGATCACGTTGCCCTAACGAGAACCTCGAAACGAAAACGGCCGGGACTTTGCCCGGCCGACCCGTTCATCGTTTGGCGCCGCTCAGCCGACGACGCGGTATTTTACGAAGCCTTCCGGAGCATCGCCGACCTTTTCGACCTTGATTCCCGCCGGCTGGTAGGACGCGGCGTTCGGACCGGTCAGGAAGAACGCGTTGACGTTCGAGGGAATCGCAAGCGACCACGATCCGTCGGCCTTGGGAGCGACGGTCTTGCGTTCGATGATGAAGCGCATGATGGCATCGCGCGTCAGATCCGGCGCTTCGAACACGATCGTGTTGCCATCGGCGCCCGGGAAGTTGCCACCGCCGCCCGCGCGATAGTTGTTCGTCGCGACGACGAAGACCTGATCATCGGCGACCGGCTTGCCGTTGTAAGTCAGATCCTTGATGCGATGCGCGTCCTTGGCGACGAGCTTGCCGTCATTGTCGTAGCGCGAGGCCTGGGTCGGATCGATCTTGTACTGCACGCCCGCGATCACATCGAAATTGTAGGCCGGGAACTTGGTGTTGATCAGGTCCTGCTCTTCGGTCTTTGCGGGGTCGATCTGGTTGTAGATTCCCGCCGAACGTTCGAGCCATTCGCGCACCTGCGCACCCGTCACCTTCACCGCGCGCACGGTGTTGGGATAGATGTAGATATCGGCCATGTCCTTGATCGCCAGCGGACCCGGCTTGATCTCGGTGAAGTAGTTCGGGCCGCCGCGTCCGCCGGCCTTGAAGGGCGCCGCCGCGGAGAGAAGCGGGAGGTCCTTGTAAGGCGTGGTCTTGAGAAGATCGGCCACGTACCAGGCCTGCGCTTCGGCGACGATCTTCACAGACGCGTCATCGGCGACGAGCGAATAATACGAGTGGATCGGAACGGACGTCTGACCAACGGGCTCGCGTACATATTTCAGGGTCGCATCGTGGTCGGCCTGCGCGGCGGCGAGAACCAGCGCTTCGGACTCGGCCTTCGGCACGATCTTGCGGTCGACGCGATCATAGATCGGACGCGCTTCGGTCTTGAACGCCAGCACCTTCCAGGCGTCGCCGGCCTTCACCAATTCGAGATCGATCAGCCCGAGATGGCTGCCCCAGAATCCGGCCATCACCGCCGGCTTGCCGTGTAGCGTTCCCTTCTGCACGTCGACACCGGGAATGCCGTTGAATTCCTTCCCGCCCGGGAACACGAAATGCTGGTGACCCGTCAGAATGACGTCGATGCCGTCGACCTTGGCGAGATGCAGAGCCGCATTCTCTTCGCCGCCCTTGCGGTCGCCRCCGGCGATGCCGGAATGGCAAAGCGCCACGACGATGTCCGCGCCTGCCTTCTTCAAGTCCGGCACGTGCTTCTGGGCCGCGTCCACAATGTCGATGGTCGTCGCCTTGCCGTCGAGATTGGCCTTGTCCCATTGCACGATCTGCGGCGGTACGAAGCCGATCACGCCGACCTTGATCTTTTGCTTCGCGCCCGACTCGTCGACGAATTCGCGGTCGAGGATCAGCCAGGGCTGTCGCAGCGACTTGCCGTCAGACTTCGTGACGTTGGCGCAAACGATGGGGAATTTCGCCGTGCCGAGTGAATTCTGCAGGAAATCGAGACCGTAATTGAACTCGTGATTGCCGAGCGTCCCGCAATCATAGGAGAGCGCGTTCATCGCGGCGACCATGGGATGCGTTTCGCCCTCCTTCATGCCGCGCCGATAAGCCACGAAATCGCCGAGCGGCGAGCCCTGGATCAGGTCTCCGTTGTCGAACAGCAGGCTGTTCTTGGCCTCACCCCGGGCCGCCTTGACGAGATTCGCCGTGCGCGCCAGGCCAACTGTGTCGTCAGCGCCGTCACGGTAGTAATCATAAGGGAAAACGTTGGCGTGGATGTCGGTCGTTTCCAGGATGCGCAGCTTGACCACCGGATCGGCAGCAAAGGCGAAAGTCGGAAGGCCCGCTACGGCAGCCGCGGCAACGCCCGTCTGGAGCGCGCGGCGGCGGGTCATGGAAGTCGCTGACATTTTTTGTTCCCCTGATGAAACAGCGTTCGCTGTCGTCGAAGGAACACGACTTTTGTGACAAGATCAATAATAGCCGCCTAAGAACGTTGTGCGGCGCGGACATGTTTGTTCGGATGTCCGATCCCTCATTCATGTCACGGCCGGCTCGTCCCGGCCACCTCGATCGGATGAACCCTGCGCCTTACAAATCGGGGTCACCGGGACAAGCCCGGTGATGACATCGCGCTCGGCGAGGGGGAGAATGAGTGGCGTTTCCGCCGAGCGGGCATCCATCCACTGTACGACCGGACGGACATCCCGCGCGTCGTGAAGCGCCGCATGTCGCGACAGCCGGCAGATCTCGACGATCCCGCGCATCAGGACCCACGTGACCCCGAAAATCGTCAGCGCCGTCATGACGACCATGAGTGCCTGGATCGGCTCGGATGCTGATTGAAACTTGGACAACGCATCGGCGACGATGCTGTACGGCTGGTCCATGTCTAACTCCCCAAGGTGAGGYGACCACCAGCGCTGCTGGTGGTCGGGGAGTAGTAAGACCGCCGAAGGACGGCCGCATTGGCCTTTAGGCTTTCACCCTGGACATTCGCCAACACCTCCCCGGCCATAGAGCGAGGGAGGCATCGTTACGGTCGATGCCGACCGCTACAGGAGAGGTTTACTAGACCCCGAACCGGGTGCGCCCGATTCTAATCAAGAGGTATCATGGGGCGAGGACCAGGGCCAACAAGCGTGGCCTTCCCGCGCGACCGCCCCCTACCCTCCGAGCGCCGCATCCAGATCCTGAAAGAGGTCGTCCGGATCTTCTATACCGGTGGATAGGCGCAGCAGATCGGGCGGGCATGGCGTGCCCGGACCMTCGATCGACGCCCGGTGCTCGATCAGGCTCTCGACGCCGCCGAGCGACGTCGCACGCTTCCACAGTTTTACCCGCGCCGCCGTCTCGATCGCCCCGGCCTCGCCGGCCGTGACCTGGATCGACATCATGTAGCCGAAGCCGTTTTCCATTTGGCGGGCGGCGATGTCGTGACCGGGATGCTGCGGCAGGCCGGGATAGAGGACCCTGGCGACCCGCGGATGCGAGGTCAGACGCTCCGCCAGCGCCATTGCGCTCTTGGCTTGCGCCGCCGCGCGCAACGGAAAGGTCCGCAATCCGCGCATCAGGAGATAGGCCTCGAACGGCCCCAGGATGGCGCCCTGCATCTTACGGATCGAGGTGACACGGTTCCAGAAATCGTCGGCCTTGGCGCCTGCCAAGGCGCCGGCGACCACGTCGGAATGGCCGTTCAGGATCTTCGTCGCCGCGTGCATGACGATATCGGCGCCAAGCGCGAGCGGCCTCGTGTGAAACGGCGACGCCGTGGTCGAATCAACAGCGAGACGAGCACCGGCGCGGTGCGCGATGTCGCCGGCGGCGGCAATATCCGTGATCGTCCACAAGGGATTCGAAGGAGTCTCGATCCACACCAACTTGGTGCGACCCGGCACGACGGCCTTGGCGAGCGCGTCGCTATCGTCGGTCTCGACGAAATCGACCTTCAGTCCCCAGCGCAGAGCTTCGGTCATCAGCCAGTTGCGCAGCGCCCAGTACATGACCTTGGACGCGACCACGTGATCGCCCGGGTCGAGCGCCTGGAAAACCGCCGTGGCGGCGGCCATGCCGGAGGAAAACAGCAGGGCTCCGGCCTCGGCTTCCTCCAGCATCGCAAGGACGGCCTCCGCCTCGCGGATGGTCGCGTTGTCGGGACGACCATAGACGTAGCCCGAGGAATAGGAGTTGTCCTCGTCGCGGATATACGTCGTCGAGACATGGATCGGCAGCACCACGGCTTTGGTGACCGGATCGACATGGCCGAGGGCTTGCGCCGCCAGAGTACGTTTGGACCAAGTTCTTCCTGCCATGGGAACCTCCGACGCTAAGGCGGGTTTGCAGACGAATCCGAAGCTCATCCATAATGGGATTTATGCCGCCATGCCTACCATGCACTCGTCGATGAGAGACACTTCGCCGGGACCGTTCGCGCGTTTCCTGATCGCGGCCGTACCCGTGGCCCTGGTGGCGTTTCTCGGCAACCTGGCGACGATGCCGAACATTCCGACCTGGTATGCAGGCCTCGTCAAGCCGAGCTTCACGCCGCCGAACTGGCTGTTCGGGCCGGCCTGGACACTTCTCTATGTGCTGATGGCCTACGCGCTCTGGCGGATTCTTTCCCTGCCCCGCGAAACGCCCGGGCGAACCGCGGCCATCACGGCCTTTTTTGTGCAACTTGCGCTGAACGGGCTGTGGTCGTGGGCTTTTTTCGCCGCCCATAGCCCAATTGCGGGACTGATGGTGATCGTCGCGCTGGTTGTCGCCGTCATCGTCACGATCCGGCTGTTCTGGCCGCTCGATCGGGTCGCAGGGGCGCTGCTGTTGCCTTATCTGGCCTGGATCTGCTTTGCGACGGCGCTCAACGGAGCGATCTGGCAGCTCAATTGAGCCGTCAGGTCTTCTCGCCTTCGAACAAGTCGGGATTGGTGTCCAGGTGGTCGAGAACGCCCACATAGGGCAACTGGCGGTAAGAATGGGCGACGTCCATGCCGTATCCGACCACGAACACATCGGGGCACGTGAAGCCGACGAAATCCGCGTCGATGGTGACAGCGCGCTTATGCGGCTTTTCAAGCAGGACCGTCGTCAAAACCCTTTTCGCGCCGCGAGCCATCAGAAGGTCCTTGGCGAAGGCGACCGTGCGTCCGGACTCGAGGATGTCGTCGACGAGCAGGATATCGCGACCGCGCACGTCGCTCTCC
>NZ_JBFUKD010000248.1:0-4926 GCF_056401005.1 Microvirga sp. P4_G7
CTCTGTTCCTCCTCGTCGGGTTGGGCCGGCTGGTGTTGCGCCCGTTCTTCCAGATGGTCTCGGCCACGAAGAGCCCGGAATTCTTCATGGCGGCCTGCCTGCTCGTGGTGATGGTAACGAGTCTCGCAGCTGCGGCGACCGGCCTCTCCATGGCCCTGGGCGCCTTCGTGGCCGGCCTGTTGCTGGCCGAAACCGAATATCGGCGCGCCATCGATGCCATGATCCAGCCGTTCAAGGGGCTGCTTCTCGGGTTGTTCTTCATGTCCGTCGGCATGAGCCTCGATTTGTCCCATCTCGACGACATGCCGGTTCAGATTCTCACGGCCGCGGCGCTCATCGTGATGATCAAGGTCGCCATCATCTTGGGGCTCGGGCGGCTGTTCGGATTTAGCACGGCGGTCGCGGCCGAGACCGGCTTTCTATTGGGTCCCAACGGAGAATTCGCCCTCGTCATCCTCGGGGATGCCATCGGCGCCGGGCTGGTCCCGCGCGGCACGGGCCAGAATCTCCTTCTGATCGCGACGCTCACGATGATGCTTCTGCCGCTCCTCGCCAAGTTGGGACGCAAGCTGGGTCTGAGTTTGGAGGAGGCGCGCGGGCTCAGTCCGGAAGCATCCGTGCCGCCGCCCGCGGATGAGGTCGGCCGCGTGATCATCGCCGGATTCGGTCGTGTCGGGCAGCTTGTCGGCGAAATGCTCGACCGGCACAAGATTCCCTACCTCGCCCTCGATCTCGATCCATCCCGGGTCGCAAGCCTGCGCAAGGCCGGAAAACCCGTCTATTTCGGCGACGGATCCTATCCGGAATTTCTGCGCGCCTGCGGCATCGACCGCGCGCTCGCCCTGGTCGTCACGCTGGATACCCGCGCTTCCATCGAATCCGTCGTCACCGCTGCACGGCAGGAGCATAGTGAGCTGACCATCGTCGCCCGCGCCCGGGACGCGCACCACGCGGCGGAGCTTTACGAACTCGGGGTGGACGATGCGGTGCCGGAAACGATCGAAGCGTCGCTTCAGCTCACGGAGGCGGTGCTTGCCGATATCGGCGTCCCGATGGGTCTCGTCATCGCGTCGATCCACGAGCGGCGCGACGAGTTCCGCAAGGAGCTGAAACAAAGCAATCGCCGCGGCAATCCGGAACGTACCGAGTTCCGAAGCCGGCGAACGGTCGGCAAATATGTTCGCGAGCAGGGTTGACCGGCGTCCCGTTCTCTCGACACTGAAGAGATGTTCCTCACCTTCTTCGCCGAATTGCGCGCCGCCAAGATTCCCGTGTCGTTGCGGGAATATCTCACGCTGATCGAGGCGCTGGGTGAAAATCTCGCCGATCGCAAGGTCGAGGAATTCTACTATTTGTCCCGAACAGCACTCGTGAAGGACGAACGGCATTTCGATCGCTTCGACGTGGTCTTCGGAAGGGTTTTCAAAGGCCTCGAGGGCTCGAGCGAAGGCCTGGAGAATTCGGACATCCCGGAAGAATGGCTGCGCAAGCTCGCCGAGCGCCACCTCTCCGAAGAGGAACGCAAGCAGATCGAAGCGTTGGGCTGGGAGAAGCTCTGGGAGACGCTGAAGGAGCGGTTGAAGGAGCAGAAGGGCCGTCACCAGGGCGGCAACAAATGGATCGGCACCGCAGGCACGTCGCCTTACGGCGCTTACGGCGACAATCCCGAAGGCATCCGCATCGGTCAGGACACCAACCGCAATTTCCGTGCGGTGAAAGTGTGGGACAAGCGCGAGTTCAAGGATTTCGATGATAACGTCGAACTCGGCGTCCRCAACATGCGCGTCGCACTGCGTCGCTTGCGCCGTTTCGCTCGGTCGGGTGCGGCGGAAGAATTGGATCTCGACAGCACGATCCATGAGACGGCGAACAGGGGTTATCTCGACGTGCGTCTGCGGCCCGAGCGGCGCAACGCGGTCAAAGTCCTGCTGTTCCTGGACGTCGGCGGATCGATGGATTGGCACATCGAGATCGCGGAAGAACTGTTCTCGGCGGCGCGGCTCGAATTCAAGCATTTCGAGCATTTCTATTTTCACAACTGCCTCTACGAACACGTGTGGAAGGAGAACAAGCGCCGATCGGCCAATCTGATCTCTACACTTGATGTCATCCGCACCTATCCATCCGACTATCGTGTCGTCTTCGTCGGCGACGCTTCCATGAGTCCTTACGAAATCCTCATGCCGGGTGGCTCCGTCGAGCACTGGAACGAAGAGCCGGGTCAGGCATGGATGCGCCGGCTCCTGGATCACTTTCCGAAGGCGGTGTGGCTGAACCCGGTTCCCGCCAATAGCTGGTTCCATACGCAATCGGTCGGACTCATCCGTGAGCTCTTCGCCGACCGGATGTATCCCTTGACCCTCGAGGGGATCGATCGCGGCATGCGGGAATTGACCCGTTAGTCACGCCGTGCGCTTCGTGCTTCGAGAGGATTCGCTCCTCGGCATGAGAACCGCTGCCACCGACGTTTCCCTCATGCTGAGGGTCCCGCAGGGACGCGCCTCGAAGCATGCCCGCAACGCTCGTGCGAATGTCTCATCCTCAAACGGTCTCTAAGTCTTTCGCCGCGCTTCCCTGATGGCCCAGTGGCGTCTATGCAGCATGTTCCCTTGGATGTGACCGATCATGAACGACGCCGAGCGGGAGACCGCCCTGACCTACACGCACAATCCGCGYCCCTTCGGATCGCCGGTGT
The DNA here is from genome assembly GCF_056401005.1 of Microvirga sp. P4_G7. Classification (NCBI taxonomy): domain Bacteria; kingdom Pseudomonadati; phylum Pseudomonadota; class Alphaproteobacteria; order Hyphomicrobiales; family Methylobacteriaceae; genus Microvirga; species Microvirga sp. P4_G7. Next base: position 2,696 of record NZ_JBFUKD010000248.1, read on the forward strand.
CCTTCTCCTTGAAGGACGGCGCATTGAAGGTCGACAGCGGACGCAAGCTGACCGACGTTCGTCTCGCGGCTGTCGAGGAAGTCCGCATCACCTTTGAACCCGGCCGGTTCGGCCAAAAGACGTTCTGCACCAAGGTCACGATGCGGGATGGGAAGTCCTTCAAGTTCTCATCCTTGAGCTGGAAGAGCCTCGTCGAGGCCCAGTCGCTCAACCGCGAATACCGCGCGTTCGTTTTTGCGCTGTGCAAAGCCATTGCCGCGGCGGCGCCGAAGGCCCGTTTCGCGGCCGGACGTCCGTTCATGTTCTGGCTTGCGAATGTCACGCTTGCCGGGCTCTGTCTCGTAGCCGCCGCCGTTCTGATCTGGCGCGCCATTCAGAACGACGCGACGAGCGCCGCTCTCGTGGGCGTGCTCTTCGCCGGGATTTGCGTGTGGCAACTGGAGCCGATCATCCGCCTCAACAAGCCCCGGCCATTCTCGGCCGAGGCTCCGCCAAGCGACCTCTTGCCTCCAGCTCCCTAGGCGCGAACCACCAGGACCGAGCATTTCGCGTGCCGGACGATGGTGGACGCGTTCGATCCAAGGAGGTAGGTCGCCATGGTCGGACGATGCGAGCCGATGACGATGAGATCGGCGCCCGTCTTCTCAGCCTCGTCGAGCACTTCGTTGTAGATCGACCCGAGCCGTACGACCGCGGAAACACGCTCGGCCGGCAGCCCGACCTTGGCGGCCAACTCTGCGAGCTTCGTCTCGGCCTCGTCCTGCTGCTCGGTGTCGAAGGTCGGGGGCATGAATTCCATGTACGTCACAGGGACGAGAGACCGGACATAGATCAGCCGGATGCTGCCCTCCGTGCTGTCAGCCAGTGTGACGGCTTTGTCGATCGCCGGTTGTGCGGCTTCGATCTCGGCGAGATCGACGGGGACGAGAAGCGTCTTGAACATGGGGGCGGCCTTTCTTGGAAAACCCATTCTCGGAAATCAAATCAACCCTGGCGGGTCGGGGTGCGGACGATCAGACCATCCAGTTCGGGCGTGACGCGGATCTGGCAGGACAAGCGGGACGTCGGACGCACGTCATAAGCGAAATCGAGCATGTCCGCCTCCATGTGCTGAGGCTCCCCGACGACATCCATCCACGCTTCGTCCACATAGACGTGGCAGGTCGCGCAGGAACACGCGCCCCCGCATTCCGCGTCGATGCCGGGAATACCGTTGCGGATGGCATTCTCCATGACGGTCGAGCCCTCCTCGGCCTCGACCGAGCGCTCCGTACCGGCGGCATCGACATAGGTGATCTTGATCATTCGGGCCCTCTCAGTCTCACGATCCTATCTAGAGCATGCCGCCGAAAAGCGTGTCCATCGCGAAAGCGCGGCATCGCTCGCCCAAACGGCTCGATGGTAAAGGCCGTCGATGGTGACTCGCCGCCCTCATTCCAAGAGCGCGTCGACGATGCAGACCACTCCGGTTGGCGCAAATACGATCTGCACATCGCCATTGAGATCTTGAGCCAATGAGCGTTCGATCAGGCGCGAGCCGAACCCACGTCGGGTGGGCACCTCTACATTCGGACCGCCGCGCTCTTCCCATCGCACGCGAAGGCGGCGCTCGCTCACATTTTCGTCTTGCCCATCGCGAACCGCGGTCGTGGCACTCCATGTAACACGGACAATCCCGGTTGCATTGGAGAGCGCGCCATACTTGACCGCGTTGGTCGCGAGTTCCTGGAATGCCATCGCAAGCGCAAGTGACATCTGCGGCGACAATTCCACCCGGGGACCGTCGCAACGAAATCGTTCCACGCCGTGGCTGCGATACGGTTCGATCGCGCGCGCCAGGATCTCTCCCAATTCGGCATGTTCCCAGTTCTTGTGGGTGAGAACATCGTGCGCGTGGGCGAGCGCGATCAGGCGGGCTTCGAGGGCCGGTTGCGCGGCTTCCGGCGTCGGCGAATTGCGCAGCGTCTGGCTGACGATCGATTGCACTGTCGCGAGCGTATTCTTGACGCGGTGATTCAGCTCGTTGATCAGAACCTGCTGCCGCTCTTCTGCCCGCCGCCGCGCCACTTGGCGGACCTCGAGCTCGTCCATTAACCCGTCGATCGCGGCACCGACGGCTTCGATTTCGCCCGTATCGCCGGACATGCCTGTGCGGGCGGACGGATTCCCGTCGCGCCATGCGCCGATCGTCGTGACGAGACGAGTCACCGGCTTTCGCACCACGCTACGGC
>NZ_JBFUKD010000249.1:0-4914 GCF_056401005.1 Microvirga sp. P4_G7
CTTCATCCTCGCCGACGATCCGGTACCTTTGGTGGCGTCCATCTTCGCGCTTCAACACGACTGTGGAGCCGAAATGAACTTCGTCGGTATTTTCGGGTGGATCGATCACCTGTGCCGACGCGCGTCGCGAGGTCCAATAACGAAGATCCCTTGCGGTGTTAGCAATGGCGGCACTGTCGTCAGCGTTCTGGGCTTGCTCGCGCGCTTTCTGCAGCCGATCGAGTTCCGCCTCGATCAGCGACAAGCCCTCAGGTGTGACGAAGTTCGGGTGCGGCGAAATCGGTCGGTCCGGGAGGTCCTCGAACGCTTCGCCGCCTTCGGGTTCTTTGACAAATGCTCTGCTCATTTCAACCTAAGACCCTGGAAAGCCGCAAGTTCCACACCCACAAAGCATTACTCGTCGAAAGCAGGGCTTTAAGGCTGCGGCGGTCTGGCCTAAACGGGATCACCCTCGTCCCGGAACATCGTCATGGACCWTTCGCTTCTCGTGTCGGCCCTCATTGCCGGGTTCGTGTATGGCATCACGCCAGGTCCGGGAGTCCTTGCCGTCCTCGGGATCGGCGCGGATAGCGGGCGTCGAGCCGGCGCCGCATTCCTGACCGGACATCTCGCCGGGGACGTCTTGTGGTCAGGCCTTGCGCTGGTCGCGATCATCGGAGTCACGACGATCGGGACCTTCGTCTTCGATGTCCTCGGTACGGTCAGCGGAGCCTATCTGTTCTGGCTCGGCTGGCGAGCCCTTCGCGTCAAGCGTTCAGCCGATGGAACGCTACAGATTCCTGTTCGCCGCCCTCTCCTGCACGGGCTCACTTTCGGGATGACGAACCCGAAGGCTTATCCCGTCGCGGTCGCGACTCTGACAGCGCTTCTTTCCGCGCGGGCGAGCTCGTTGACATGGGAGATGCTCCCGGCACTGCTCGCCGCAAGCTGTCTTGGGGGTGCCTTCGCATACGCCATTCTCGTCCTCGTGATTGGTGCGAAGACCGTCCGCCGGACCTACCGGCGTTATGAGGTGCCTATTACCCGCGCGTCGGGTCTGATGTTTGTGGGGTTCGCTCTCAACGCGCTCTATCACGCGGTGCCGGGATTGCTCTTTCCCAAGCGAGCCTGATCAAGCATCTGTCGTCGGCGTCATCCACCCGACGACRCCGCCGCCTGGTTGTTTCAGGATGGTGAGGCGCCCGACGCTCGGCACGTCGAAAGGTTCTCGGAGCGCAATCGCACCCGCTGCGACAGCCTTCTCCAATCGCTTGTCGACATCGTCGACGGCGAGATAAGGCATCCAGTTCTCGGGCACGTTCTGAAATTCCGGGCCCTTCATCTCGAAGATCCCGGCGACCGGACCGTCCCCTGTATTGGCGACCCAGTATGTCATCCCATCAGCCATGGGCATCGGCTCGAAGCGCCAGCCGATCGTGTCCTCGTAGAATGTTCGCGCCCGATGCGGATCGTGCGTCATCAACTCGTTCCAGTGAAAGGCACCATGCTTCCACATGTGTCGCTCCGAAACGCAGTGGCACGCGTCCTGAAATGAACGCTTCGCCAAGTGGAAACGACTTCATCGCGAAGAGGTTTCAAAGTTCCCGTCGAAGCGGGGTATTTTTCGCTCCGTAGGAGCGGTTCAGCGAATCGCAGCCCGGCAGAAACGATCCTGGAACCGATGTGGAGCGATGCCGTTGTCGCCCCGACTTTCACGTTCATGGAGCAGTTCGATGTCGAAGAAAATCATCTTTGCAGGCCTTGTATTCGCACTCGCGGCGCCGGTCGGTGCGTACGCCCAGACTCGCAACGACAACTCGGCGGGTGGCGCAGCGGCAGGCGCGACGACCGGTGCTGTGGGTGGCGCGATCGTAGGCGGCCCAATTGGCGCAGCGGTCGGTGGTGTGACGGGTGCGATCGTCGGCGGCATCGTCGGTTCGCAGCAGCCGCAATTCCGCGAATATGTCGTGCAGCAGCGCGTACCGTCCTATGCGTATGAACAGCCGCTTGCGGTTGGCGCAGTGCTGCCTGAACGCGGTGTGACGTACTACGAAGTCCCGCAGCAATACGGCGCTCAGGAGTATCGTTACACCGTCGTCAACGACACGCCGGTGCTCGTCGACCCGCGTACGCGTCGCGTCATCCAGATCGTTCAGTAACAGTAGCGTTCATGCGTACGGAAAGCGGCCGAAAGGCCGCTTTTCCGATTCAGCCGTTGAGGCGCACGTGCGCGACGGCCACGGCGAGTAYGGCCATTGCAAAGAGCTGATGGGCTAGCCCGGCCCAAAGCGGCACGACGAGCAGCAACGTCACGATACCGAGCGCCATTTGCGCTAAGGTCATCCCAGCAAGCGCCGTCGCCATGCGGGCCGCTTTGGTGCCAGGTGCGCGCCGACGTATGCTCCACGCGTGCCAGACGGCAAACGCCACAAGTGCGTAGGCGAGCATGCGGTGGTTGAACTGCACGAGAACGACGTTGTCGACAAAGTTCTCGATCCACGGGCTTCCTGCAAACAAGGCTGCGGAAGGCGGAACGAAATGGCCATCCATCAGTGGCCAGGTATTGTAAGTCAGCCCTGCTTTAGAACCCGCGACGAGCCCGCCGAGTGCGATCTGGAGAAACACCACAAGGACGAGTACGCGCGGGCCTGAGCGGGCGATGCAGCCGATGCTGGTCTCCCGTTCATTCAACCCAGCAGCGACATAGACCAGGCAGGCGAGGATGATGCTCGCCACTGTCAGGTGCAGCATGAGCTTGATCGGCGCGACAGCGATCATGCCTGCTTCGAGGCCTGACGCCACCATGATCCAACCGATGCCCGCCTGCAGGCCGCCGAGCGCGCCGATGCACATGAGTGTCAGTGCCAGTCGGCCCTTGATTGTCCCACGCCACCAGAACCAGAGAAGGGGCACGAAAAACACGAACCCGATCAGGCGCCCGAGCTGGCGGTGTCCCCATTCCCAGGCGTAGATGAACTGGAACTCGGACAGTGTCATGCCCTTGTTCATCAACTCGTATTGAGGGATCTGCCGATACTTTTCGAACTCCGCCATCCAGGCCTCGGACGACAACGGAGGCAGCGCACCCGTGACGGGTTTCCATTCGGTGATCGACAGCCCCGAACCGGTCAGGCGGGTGGCTCCGCCGACCGCGACCATCGCAACGACAAGAGCCGCGAGAAGGTAGAGCCAGGCCCGAACGGCAGCCACTCCCGGCGGCCGCGCTATCTCGGCCGGCACCTGTCTTGGATCAGAGGCTGCGACAGCCATGCTTCACCCTCATCCTCACTTTGGGCTTGAACCCATGCTACGGCCTGTCCCATAGATGCGGAATCGAGGAGAGGCAACGATTGCCGATGCCGCATGCGCGGTCCTCGCAACCGTTCCAGGGTGGAAGTCTTTATGCGCAAGCGGAATCGCAAGCTCGTCGGCACGATCCTGATGCTGATTTTCGTCGTGATCTACGCTCCGGTCGCCATGGCGATCGCGGAAAGCCGGATCGTCGAAGCCCCGAAGCTCGTTCAGACGCTCGCCTATATCGTTCTGGGATTGGCCTGGATCCTGCCGATCATGCCGTTGATCCGTTGGATGGAGAAACCGGACGAGGCGTGACAAGGCCTGCGTGCGACAAGGCCCGCCGAAGCGGGCCTCAAAGCGTCAACGACAGACGGTGCGGCGGCGAGGCTGCCATCCCCAACCCGGCACCCACTCGCTGAAACGCTCGGTGAAACAGCGCTCCTCGTACACAGGCGGAGGCGGATAATAGGCCGGAGCGGGAGCGTAATAGACCGGCTCGGGTGGCGGCGGCGGCGCGAAAACCGGCTCTGCATAGGCTGGACCCTGCGAGGCGGCGATAGCGCCCCCGACAGCCAGACCACCGAGAACACCGAGAGCGGCAGCCGCTCCGGGCGACATCCGATCGCGTGCGGATGCGGGCTCCGCCGCGGCCAAACCGCCGACGAGCGCCAAGGCGGCAAACGTGGCGGAAGCGAAACCGAGGATCTTCATGGATCTTCACCTTGCGTCGCGTGAGACAGATCGCTCACAACCGCAACAGGTATAGGTCTCCGAACCTCGCTAAATCCTGAACGAAACATGGCGAAGTCGTGTCGCGTATCTTTGTTTCACGACAGAGTCACCAAAGCGTAAATCAATCGGCGGTCCGCAGCGGCACCGAGAGGAGCACGCGGATCAAATCCGCCTGCCGGTTGGTCTCGGTCTTACGGAACAGGTTCTTGAGATGGAAAACGACGGTCGTCTGCGCGACCTCCAACTCCTCCGCGATCTGCTCCAACCGCTTCCCGTCGATCAGCATCAAGGCGACGCGGGTTTCCGACGGCGTGAGATTATAGAGTCGCACGAGCGTATCGCCCGAGACTTTCGTGCGCTGTTCGGTGTCGATGAGAAGGACGACGACAGCGTCAGGCTGATCCTCCGGCGCAAGGCGCTGGCCCGGAACGAGCGCGAGATAGGGACGCCCTCCCGAAAGACGCGGGAACGGGATGATCTCGTCGAGGAACTCCTCATGAAAGGCGCGTGTGATGCTCTCTTCCAGTTTAGCGTTCTGCTTGGGAACGACGCCCTTCAGCTTGCCTTCCTCCAGGCCGAAGCCGTCATCCTCCGCGAGAATGCGATCGGCCTCCTTGTTCGTGACGCGAACCACTCCCTGCTCGTCGACGATGGCAACACCGACGAGGAAACGATCGAAGGCCAGCGTCGCCTTCTGCAACGCCTCCATCACCCGTCCCCGTGACGATTTCAGAACGTCTTGCCAGGCCTGTTCCGCCCTCTGCACCGCACCCTGACGCACGCGCGACACCTGTTCGAGACGGGTCGCGATGGTGGCGAGCAGGATCTCGTAGTCGATCGGCTTGACGAGGTAGTCGTCGGCGCCGGCCTGTTTGCCGACCAGAACGTCGTTACGGTCGGCAAGTG
>NZ_JBFUKD010000250.1:0-4892 GCF_056401005.1 Microvirga sp. P4_G7
ACGATCCCGAGCACGACTCCCAGATTGCCGTCATAGCGGCCGGCGTCGACGACGGTATCGATATGCGATCCGATGATCAGCGCGGGAGCAGCCGGATCAGCGCCTTCCAGCCGTCCGACGACGGATCCCAAAGCGTCGATGTGGCTCGCCATCCCGGCACCCTCCATCATGGCGAGCGTCGTCTGTGCGGCGGTGCGGTGCGCGGGCGAGAGATAGAGGCGCGTGAGACGCCCCGGCTCATCCGTGTGGCGCGCAAGATCCTCGATGAGCGTCATGACGCGCCGGCCGAGGGAAAGATCTGAAAGTGGCTTCATGGGCCAACCGTTTCAGGAACGTTCCCAACGCGCAAGAGGGCGTGGCGACGAGCGTTCGACAAGAGAGGCGCGGATGATCAGGCGACGACGCCGAGCTTCTTCTGCAGGCTCGTGGACGACGTGGTGTATTGGAACAGCAGCCGCTTTTCCGGATAGACGTAGCGATGCACTTTCTGTGCCGCGAGTGCGCCCTCGTGGAAGCCCGACAGGATGAGCTTCAGCTTACCCGGATAAGTGTTGATATCGCCGACGGCGAAGATGCCAGGAACATTCGTCTCGAATTTTTCGGTGTCGACGGGAACGAGATTCTCGTGGAGGTTCAAGCCCCAATCGGCGACGGGGCCGAGTTTCATCGTCAGGCCGAAGAACGGCAGGATCACGTTGCACGCGACTTCGAAGGTCGAACCGTCGTCCTTGCGGATGACGACGCCCTCCAGAACGGGCGCCTTGCCTTTCAGCTCGACGATCTGGCCGAGGTGGAGGTCCATATCGCCGGAGCCGACGAGCGAACGCATCTTCTCCACCGTATGCGGAGCGGCGCGGAAGGCATCGCGGCGATGGAGGAGGGTCAGGCGCTTGGCCAACGGCTGCAGGTTCACCGTCCAGTCGAGGGCCGAATCGCCACCGCCGACGATCAGGATCTTCTTGTCCTTGAACATCTGCATGTGGCGGACGGCATAGAACACGCCGGTGCCTTCATAGGCTTCGATATGCTCGATCGGCGGCTTCTTGGGCTGGAACGAGCCGCCGCCGGCCGCGATGATGAGCGCCTTGCAGGTGAAGGTGGTGCCGGCGTCGGTCTTGACGCGGAACAGGGGTGCCTCTGCGGTTCCCAGCGGTTCGACGCTCTCGACCATCTCGCCGAGATGGAAGCTCGGATGGAACGGCTCGATCTGGGCCATCAGGTTGTCGACGAGGCCCTGGCCGGTCACCATCGGGAAGCCCGGAATGTCGTAGATCGGCTTCTCGGGATAGAGCTCGGCACATTGCCCGCCGACCTTCGGCAGAATGTCGATCAGGTGACACTTGATATCGAGGAGACCCAATTCGAACACGGCGAACAGGCCGACCGGCCCTGCTCCGATGATGACGACGTCCGTTTCGATGTTGTCGGTCATGATAGGCTCCTTCGATCGGAACCCCGAAAAGCATTTTCTCCCGCGTTTTGCAATGCGTCGAGCGCGGATCAGTTGCCCGTTGGGGCGAGAGTCAGCTCCAGGCCGTCGAGCTCGGGTGTCCACAGGATCTGGCAGGACAGGCGCGAATTGGCCTGGGTGACGACCGTATCGAGCTGGTCTTCCTCCTCCTCGGTGGCCGGATAGAGCTTGCCGAACCATTCGTGGGCCACGAAAACGTGGCAGGTGGCGCATTCGCAAGCTCCGCCGCAGAGGCCCTCGATGGGAAGACCCCAATCGCGGATGATCTCCATGATTCGCCAGCCCTCGACGGCTTCGAGGGTGTGGCGGTGGCCGGAGCGATCGGTCACATGGATGACGCCCATGAATGGGAAATTCCTTGAAACGGCTTGGGTTGAGGAGGTCGTGCCGAGCACGGGGTGGATATCGTCGTTCCGCCCCGATCCGTCAATATCGGCCTTCCGGCCGGTCTGCTCCGCCCTGAACGCCGAGCGTTTCCGATCGCAAATCCTCGTCGGCGAGAAACGTGGTCATCGGGCCATCGAACCGCATTTCGCCGCGCTCGATGACGCAGGCGCGGTCGCCGATGGCCCCCGCAAAAGCCCAGTTCTGCTCCGACAGCAGAACCGCGACCCCTTCGGCCTTCATCGCCCTGATCGCTTCCGCCATCGTCTGGACGATGACCGGCGCGATCCCTTCGGAGGGCTCGTCGAGGAGGATCGCGTCGGGATTGCCCATCAGCGTCCGGGCGATGGAGAGCATCTGCTGCTCCCCGCCCGACATCTGGTTGCCGCGCCGGTTGCGCATCTCCGCAAGGTTGGGAAAGAGCTGGAACAACCGGTCCGCGCTCCACGGCGAATGGCCGGGCCGGCCCGTCCGGCGTCCGACCTCGAGGTTTTCGTCGACCGTCAGATCCGTGAAGATCCGTCGGTCCTCCGGCACGTAGCCGAGGCCGATCCGCGCGATCTGGTAGGTCGGCAATCCAACGAGCGATCGGCCCTTGAACGACAGGACCCGCGCGTCTGCCGCGACGAGGCCCATGATGGCCTTCAATGTCGTCGTCTTGCCGGCCCCGTTGCGACCGACGAGCGCCACGACCTCACCGGCGGCAAGCCGGAACGACAAATCGAAAAGAACCTGGGCGCGGCCGTAGGAGGCCCGCAGGCCGATAACGTCGAGGAGCGGTGTCATGCGGGCCTCGCGAACGCGTGGCTGTCGCCGAGATAGGCTTCACGAACGCGCGGGTCGGCCTTGATGTCCTCGGGCAAGCCGGCGGCGATGATCGCACCGCGCAGAAGGACGAGAACGCGATCGGCGTGGCCGAAGACCACGTCCATATCGTGCTCGGTGAACAGAACGCCGATCTTGGCCGTGGCCGCGATGGAGCTGACGAGATCCATCAGCGCGCCCCGTTCCCTCAGCGCCATGCCCGCGGTGGGCTCGTCCATGAGAAGGAGCTTCGGCGCGCCGACGAGCGCGATGGCGAGTTCGAGGCGTTTGACGTCGCCATAGGCGAGAGTTGCGCAGGGCCGGTCGGCGGAAGCGACCATACCGACGCGCTCCAGAAGCGCGAGGGCCTCGCCGGTGTGCAGGGACCGCGCCTTTTCCCATACCCGGCGTGTTTCCCGATGGTGGCTCATGAGCGCCATCTGCACGTTCTCGATGACGGTCATCGACAAGAATGCCTGCGCTACCTGGAATGTCCGTCCGACTCCCAGACGGAAACGCTCTTGAGGCGACGTGGACGTGATGTCCGCGCCGTCGAGAAGCGTCCGGCCGTGATCGGCGTTCAACTGTCCGCCGATCATGTTGAAGACCGTCGACTTGCCGGCGCCGTTGGGGCCGATCAGCGCCACCATCTCGCCGCGCTCCACATGAAAACCGACGCCGCGCGCGGCCGTGACGCCGCCGAAGGATTTCGCAAGGTCCTGAACCAGGAGAAGGGTCATGACCGCGCCTCGCGCCACTGCCTGAGCGTGCCGATGAGCCCGCGTGGAAAGATCAACACGATGGCGATGATGCTGGCGCCCAGGAACAAGCGCCAATAGGGCGTGATCGGCATGATCTGGTCGCGCAGCGTGTGCAGCACCGCGGCCCCGGCAAGGGGCCCGAGCAAGGTCTGCACGCCACCGATCAGAAGCATCGTGAGCGCGTCGACGGAGGTGGGGATGCCGAGGAGCGACGGATCGACCGACCCGCGCGAGAACGCGTAGAGACCGCCCGCAAGGCCGGCCCCTGCGCCGGCGACGACGAAGGCGAACAGGCGATGCGTGCGAATCGAAAGACCGATCGATTCGGCTCGCGCCTGCGAATCGCGCATGGCGCGCAAGGCGTAGCCGAACGGCGCGTCGATCATCCGTTTGAGCACCAGACCGGCGGCCGCGCATAGAGCGAGCGTCAGGAGATAATAGGCCGCGCGGCTCGAGGCCCAGGGCGCCGGCCAGACGCCGACGATGCCGTTGTCGCCGCCGGTCACCTCGACCCATTGAAAGGCGACCGCGTAGAGGATCTGCGCCGCGGCGAGAGTCATCATCGCGAGATAGATGCCCGAAAGGCGCACGAGGAAAGCTCCGACCAAGACCGCACCGAGCGCGGCGAAGACCACGGCGAGGGGGAGCGCTCCGATCATCGGCGCGCCAAGCCATTTCACGCCGAGCGCCGCGCCATAGGCGCCGAGGCCGAAGAACGCCGCGTGACCGAAACTGACGAGACCGCCGACGCCGATGAGAAGCTGCAGACTGAACGCGAAAAGCGCCAAGATGAGAATCTCGGTGCCGACTTTCAGGGAATATTCGTCAGCAGCGATGGGCAGCGCGGCGAGGACGCAGAACACGATCAAGGCTGCGATCATGCCGAAGCGTTCCGGCTTGCGGCTCGAGATGCCGACCGCGTGCGCGCCGGCGAGGATCTCAGGTCGTCCGAAGAGGCCGTTGGGGCGGATCGCGAGCGTGACGGCCATCAGAAGGAAGACGACGACGAGCGTGCTCTTTGGAAACAGAAGAATGCCGAACGCCTGCAACTGACCGATGATGAGCGCCGCTAGAAAGGCGCCCGGAACGCTGCCCATGCCGCCGACGACGGTGACGACGAAGCACTCCGCGATGATGGAGAGATCCATACCGGTGTTCGCCGGCACGCGCGGAACCTGAAGCGCGCCGCCGAGACCGGCGAGAAACGCTCCGAGGAACAACGTGCCGGTAAAGAGCAACGCTTGATTGACACCGAGCGCGGCGACCATCTCGCGATCCTGGGTCGCGGCGCGCACGAGAACTCCGAAACGCGTCTTGCGGAGGATCAGCCATACGAAGCCGAGCACAATGGGGCCGGCGGCGATCAGCACGAGTTCATAGGAGGGAAAGCGACGTCCGAGAATCTCCACCGGCGCCCGTAAGCCCGGCGCGCGCGGCCCGAGGATATCCTGTGGGCCGAACACCCATACGAC
>NZ_JBFUKD010000251.1:0-4891 GCF_056401005.1 Microvirga sp. P4_G7
GCGGATCGTGCCGCATGATTTCACGGTCTTTGCAGGTGCCGGGCTCGGACTCGTCGGCGTTGACGACGAGATAGCTCGGACGGCCGTCCGATTGCTTCGGCATGAAGGACCACTTCATCCCGGTCGGAAAGCCTGCGCCGCCACGGCCGCGAAGACCCGACTTCTTCATCTCATCGATGATCCAGTCGCGCCCCTTCTCGAGCAGAAACTTTGTGCCGTCCCACGCGCCGCGCATCTGCGCGCCCTTCAGGCCCGGCGAATGCTGACCGTACAGGTTGGTAAAAATGCGGTCTTTKTCAGCGAGCATCTGCAAAGCCTCTCAAGATTTCTTGTCTTTGTCGGACGGGTTCGGCTCGTACGACTTCGCGCTCTCAGGAGCCGGAACCGTGCCGCTGGTCTTGGGATCGGCGACGGTCGCCTTCGATCCGCTAGACGCATCCTGTCGTTCCGACGGCTTGATCGGCGCTTCGCCTTCCTTGACGCGTTTGGCAGGCGTATCGGCCTTCTCGGTTTCGATGGCGCGCCCGGAATCGGGCTTCCCGGGCTTGGGCGTCGCAGCCGCCGTTGCGGTAGCAGCAGCCGCTTCACCGGTCTCGGCGGATTTTACCGCCTCTTCCTCGAACCGCTTGCGCCAAGCTCCGATCATCGATCCGTCATAGAGCGACGCATCGGTCAGCGTCTTGACCGCGTCGTGCGGCTCCGAAGCGCGACGGCCGCTCTGCGGGCCCTTCTTGACCGGACGGCCAGCGGCGAGATCGTCGAGCAGTTTCTCGAAATTTTCCGTCGTCAGGTCCTCGTAATAGTCGTCGTTGATTTGCACCATGGGCGCATTGCAACAAGCGCCCAGGCATTCGACTTCGAGCCACGAAAAATTGCCGTCGTCGCTGACATGACCCGGCTCGCCGACGCGGCTCTCCAGGACCTTTTTGATGTCGCCCGCTCCGCGCAGGACGCAGGGCGTCGTGCCGCAGAACTGGATGAAGAACTTCCCGACCGGTGCGAGATTGAACATCGTGTAGAAGGTCGCGACTTCCATCACGCGGATCGGCGGCATGTCGAGCCGCGTAGCGACGGCCTCGATCGCCTTCTGCGGCAGCCAGCCTCCGACTTGCTCCTGCGCACGCCACAACAGCGCGATCACCGCCGACGCCTGACGGCCTTCGGGATACTTCGCGATCTGGGCTTGCGCAAAGGCTTCGTTCTCAGGAGTGAAAGCGAAGCTCTCTGGCTGTGTATCTTCCGGCGCGAGCTTGCGAACGGCCATTCTACCCTCTCAACCGTCATGGCCGGGGTCGACCCGGCCATTTACGACTTCAACTTAGATGCCGCATCGAGAACCGACGCGACAGAACCATTACCGATCGACCTCGCCAAACACGATGTCGAGCGTTCCAAGGATGCACGACACGTCTGCGAGYATGTGCCCACGGCAGAGGAAGTCCATCGCCTGAAGATGCGCGAATCCCGGTGCACGGATCTTGCAGCGATACGGCTTGTTGGTGCCGTCGGCCACGAGATACACGCCGAACTCGCCCTTCGGCGCTTCGACCGCCGCGTAGACCTCGCCCGCCGGAACGTGGAAGCCCTCGGTATAAAGCTTGAAATGATGGATGAGCGCTTCCATCGAGCGCTTCATGTCGGCACGCGACGGCGCCGCGACCTTGCCGTCGAGCGTGCGGACAGGTCCCTGTCCTGCCGGCTCGCGCAGCTTGGCGACGCATTGCTTCATGATGCGCGCGCTTTGGCGCATCTCTTCCATGCGGATGACCTGACGGTCGTAGCTGTCGCAATTCTTGCCGATCGGAATGTCGAAATCCATCTCCTCGTAGCACTCGTAGGGTTGCGACTTGCGCAAGTCCCATGCAGCGCCCGAGCCGCGCACCATCACGCCGGAGAAGCCCCACTTCCAGCAATCCTCCAACGTCACGACGCCGATATCGACGTTGCGCTGCTTGAAGATACGGTTCGACATCACGAGATCGTCGAGATCGTCGACGACCTTCAGGAACGGGTCGCAGAACGCCTCGATGTCGTCGATGAGCGAGGACGTGATGTCCATGTTCACGCCGCCGGGACGAAAATAGTTGGCGTGCATGCGTGCGCCGGACGCGCGTTCGTAGAACACCATCAGCTTTTCGCGCTCTTCGAAGCCCCACAGCGGCGGCGTCAGCGCACCCACGTCCATCGCCTGCGTGGTGACGTTCAGGAGGTGCGAGAGAATGCGGCCGATCTCGGAGAACAACACGCGGATCAACTGCGCGCGCCGCGGAACCTCGAGTCCGAGCAGCTTCTCCACCGCGAGGCAGAATGCGTGCTCCTGGTTCATCGGCGCAACGTAGTCGAGCCTATCGAAGTAGGGCGTCGCTTGCGTATAGGTCTTGTACTCGATCAGCTTTTCGGTGCCGCGATGAAGCAAGCCGATATGCGGATCGACTCGCTCAACGACCTCGCCGTCGAGCTCCAGCACAAGGCGCAACACGCCGTGCGCAGCCGGGTGCTGCGGACCGAAGTTGATCGAAAAATTGCGGATATTGTGCTCTGTCATGGGAACACGGGCGAGTGGTGAGTGGCGAATGGCGAATGGATCATCGGCTTTCCTTCGCGCTTTTTTGTTGCAGCGATCTGATGAGAGTGCGCATCCGCTTTCCGAGAATTTCGGTCGCTTCCAGCAACGTCGAAGAATCGACCTTCGGAAGTATTTGGACGCGCTCCGATAAGAGAAGATGAGTCTCCAACTCTTTCAAGGAACCTTGCGCCACGCGCAAAAACTGAACGAACATGGCCGTACTTTCCCGACCGTGCCCCTCCGCAATATTGGCGGCGATCGATGCAGCGGCGCGGCGAATCTGCGACGTCATGCCGAAAGCCTCCTCGCGAGGAAACGAGCGAGTGACAAAATAGCAAGTCTCGGCCAGAGACATTGCCTCCTGCCAAATGCGAAGATCGCGATAGGATTGGATCACTGGCTCCCAACGTCCGTCCTCCTGTTCCATTCGCTACTCGCCATTCGCCACTCACCCCTTCGCCTTCTCATCGCCAGGAAGCACATAATCGGTGCCCTCCCACGGCGAGAGAAAGTCGAAGTTGCGGAATTCCTGATTGAGCTTCACCGGCTCGTACACGACACGGCCCTGAGCATCATCGTAGCGAACCTCCACGAACCCCGTCAGCGGGAAGTCCTTGCGCAGCGGAAATCCTTCGAAGCCGTAATCGGTCAGAATACGGCGCAGATCCGGGTGACCGGAGAACAGGATTCCATACAGATCGTATGCTTCCCGCTCGAACCAGTTCGCCGCAGGGAAAACCTCGATGATCGAGGGAACGGGCGTCACCTCGTCGGCGGCGACCTTCACGCGGATGCGGGTGTTGTGGCGCGGCGAAAGCAGGTGATAGACCACGTCGAATCGCTTGTCGCGGCTGGGATAATCCACGCCGCAAAGATCGATGAAGCTGATGAAGAGGCACTTCGGATCGTCGCGCAGAAACGCGATGACTCTGATGATGTCCGCACTCTCGACCTCGATGGTCAGTTCGTCATAAGCGATGGCGCGTCCCGTCACCGTCGCGCCAAGAGACGCAGCAATGTGATCGCTTAGGGCCTGAAGCTCCGCGTTCATGCGATAACCTTTACTCAGCGCTCGATCGTGCCGGTGCGGCGGATCTTCTTCTGCAGAAGAAGAATGCCGTAGAGCAATGCTTCAGCAGTCGGAGGGCAGCCGGGAACGTAGATGTCGACGGGCACGATGCGATCGCACCCGCGCACCACCGAATAGGAATAGTGATAATAGCCGCCACCGTTCGCGCAGGATCCCATCGAAATCACATACCGGGGCTCCGGCATCTGGTCGTAGACCTTGCGGAGCGCCGGCGCCATCTTGTTGGTCAGCGTACCGGCGACGATCATCACGTCGGATTGCCGTGGGCTGGCGCGCGGTGCGAAGCCGAAACGCTCCACGTCATAACGCGGCATCGAGGCCTGCATCATCTCGACCGCGCAACAGGCGAGACCGAAGGTCATCCACATCAACGAGCCCGTACGCGCCCAGGTGATCAGGTCCTCGGTCGAAGTCACGAGGAAGCCCTTGTCGGCCAGCTCATCCTTGATGGTGGCGAAATATGGATCGTTGGAGCCGATCGGCTGTCCGGTGGCCGGGTCGGTGGCGCCGACGGGGCTCGGAGCGACCAGGGTCGCGTTGGTGTTGGTGATCAATCCCATTCGAGTGCGCCCTTCTTCCATTCGTAGACGAACCCGACCGTCAACACCCCGAGGAAAATCATCATCGAGATGAAGCCGAACCACCCGAGACCGCCGAACGTGATCGCCCACGGAAAGAGGAAGGCTACTTCGAGATCGAAGATGATGAACAGGATGGAGACCAGGTAGAAACGCACGTCGAATTTCATGCGCGCGTCGTCGAAGGCATTGAACCCGCACTCGTAGGCGGAGAGCTTTTCCGTGTCGGGACGGCTGTAAGCGACAATGAACGGAGCTACGAGCAGGGCCAACCCGATCAGCAGCGAAACGCCGATAAAGATGACCAGAGGCAGGTAGTCGGCGAGGAGATTCGTCATGCGACACCTAAGGGGTACTGGACACGGCGCGAGCCGGCCTCAATCCTGGATTTAATCGGAATCGAGCCTGCTGACAGACCCTGCGACAAACCACGAATTGTGGCGCGACGCTTATCCGAGATTCCCTTCTCTGACAAGTGTTTGCTGCATTGCAGAAAGAACGCTTCTAAACTAGGCCTTTGCCTGCTTTTCGTTCTTTTCGGGCCTCTCGTCGGCCTCTTTCGCCCGAGCCTCGCATCGGCTCCGGATTTCATCGAGCTCTTCCTGCGTCAGGTGCTCAATTCCGATGAACGCGTTCTGCGCCTCGCCAACCCGGATC